>NZ_JBFLVD010000017.1:0-205155 GCF_040750395.1 Scandinavium sp. UTDF21-P1B | reverse complement strand
GTCATCTTAAATGACTCCGAGGTGTCTGTTAAACCCGTGGCGATTCAGTTCCTGAATTTTTTGAAGCTTCACCATCACTTGCGCTGCTGACAATGCAGCACCATCAGTTTCCGCGCTTTCAACGCCACCGTTCCTGAGCAGTGCAAGCCCCCACTCTCCGGCTGTCTGGCCTGCGTTTGCTTCTGATTCTGATTCTATTTTCCGCTTTGTCTCGCCCAGGTTGGCAAGCACCTTCTCTTCGTCCGAAAGAGACCTATAGGCACGGTCAAATAGTTCTTTCTGCTGCTGGTAACCCGCGAGTAATGCCTGCATGTTGCTTTGTGTCATCGTCCTGCACCTTGTAATTATTGCGATGGGAAAATGATTGCAGGAAAAATAAAGCCAGTCGCATCGTTCAGGTTGTCAGGGGTGTACTACACCCATAAGCATCATTCTGCCCGGGAGGTTTGCGCAGATAATGCAGACAGGCCAAAGGAGGAACCATGCCCACATTACCCAGAAATAACAGGTCGGTACTGAAATCACTGCGGATCCCCAATGAACTGGATCAGTACATAGTGGCGATGAGTAAGAGAAGTGGTGCGAGTTATTGCCGCTGTCTGATCGAACTGGCCGGTGCGGGTCTGCTGGCTAAAGGGATCGGGCGAATAACCATTCCTGAGATCGATTCCTGCCGGAAACATCGAACATAACCCCGCCCAGTCCTTACGGGCGGGTGTATTACACATCCAGCCACACACACTCATAAGGTGCAACTCTGCCCAGAAATCTTTCACGATTTGATCTGACGGGTTGCCACTTCCCTCAAAAAAATTGATGCCTCAACACAAAAAGATGTGATCAACCACCAGATGCAATATAAGCCTCTCAGAGCCACGCTGAGAGGTGTTTTTATTATCCATCTTCCTGCATTCCCCACCTATAAAATGCATCACAGCGAGCCGGAGAATAATCAGGATACGCTATCCTGTCTCACCTCTCAGCGCGCGCTTGTTCCCCCGCCTCGCCCGCACACAAAACCCCCGTCTTTTTGTGCAAACTTGCAGATCACGGCAGGCCGCGCCCCGTCTGGGCTGGAGTGGCAAAAGTACCATCAAAAAAATTGTGCATTACCGTGCAGATTTGTGCGGTGATTTTGCAGTGGGCGTTTTTCACCTCAAAAAGGATAAAACGTCAGTGAAGGGAATGGCGTTCCTTCGCCGTGAAGCTGTCATTGTTCGGGGCTGATACGTAGTGAAATAAGGTCGAAAAGTTCTTCTGCAAGTGTGGGAGCAATGCCATTAGGAACGTCGTGAAACCATGTTACATCACTGCTGGTTTTTACTGACATTGCGCTGCCCGGTGTCTGAACATAAAACCGGTGAAACAGCGAAATAATGTCGTCTGCAAGGCTGTCACCGTCAGCACCGGAAAAAACATCATCCAGATCAGCGGGCAGGTTGATGTAATCATGATGAATATCCGAATTAACAGCTTTCTGGTAAACAGTGACAAAGGGGATCTTCTTTGTCCTGCATTCGTGGAACCAGTTATCCTCAATTTTGCGGCGCTTATCCGCTTTCTGCGTCGATAACGTCAGACAATACTTTCGTGTCATATGGCCTCCTTTTGCCCGCCAGAGATAAGATTCATTTTATATTGATAGCCTTTTACTATCACAAGGCATCATTTTACCCCCTGTTTTGCTGTTTTTATTGCTATATGCCTCCAGACAGTGGGAACACCGGGAACACCGGGAACAACGTTGATATATATAGAGTATTTCTGTTCCCACCGACATTAACCAGTGGGAACAAATATACCAGTCGCATTTTAACTTATTGATTATAAATATGTTCCCACTGTTCCCACTGTTCCCACTGTTCCCACATGGGTGCAGACAGTGGGAACAGAAAAAAGTCTTTTGAATCAATTGTGTTCCCACTGTTCCCAGTGTTCCCACCAAAATATAAGACTCGCGCGATATGCTTTCATTCTGGAAGGGTAAGCCTATCAATGAGCGCCCGGCAGAAATGGCCAGCACGATCACAAATAACCGTGGTGGCCGGTATCGGGCATTGTCGATTCTGGCAATGCTGCAGGTGGTCAGATCGTTATGCCGCCGCAGAGAGGATTAAGCGAGACCGCATGTTGCAGGTAATCGGGGGAAAGATGCGCATAGACCATCGTTTGCTGAATACTGGCATGTCCAAGAATTTGCTGTAATGCGATAATGTTGCCGCCGTTCATCATGAACCAGCTAGCAAACGTGTGACGCAGCACATGCGTTGTCTGTCCACGGGGTAGATCGGGTTTAGCCTGTCTGAGTCGCTCACAAAAGCGTTCATAATCGACGCTGAACAGTGGCCCTGTGTCACAGGTTTTAATCTCTTCCTCAAGTGCTTCCGATACCGGAACCGTCCGCATTTTCCCGTTTTTCGTTTTGAGGAACGTCACGCGCCCGTGATTTACCTGTTCGCCCCGCAGCGTACTGGCTTCACCCCAGCGGGCACCTGTACTCAGGCATAAAAGGGCTACGCGCCGTTCATCACCATCAAGTATTGCCAGCAACCGGCCGATATCTGCTTTGGTAAGGTAGGTCATGGCGACCGGCGCTTCTTTCAGCGGCTCCAGTCCCTTGCAGGGGTTTTCTTTCATGAACTCATCCAGCCGGATGAGCGTGCTGAACATGCCCGACAGGCGGTATATGTCACGGTTGATCGTCGCGGCGCTGATCCCTTCCTCCAGTCGCCGGGCGCGATGCTGTGCAATAAGGCGCTTGTTCAGCCGGTTAACAGCAGGATCGCCCAGCGCCTGAATGGTTTTCACCAGGTGGCGCTTTTCAGTCTCACCGTTTGCCTGCGCCTGCCCGTGCAGCAACCACCAGATATTCAGCAGTTCGCTTAAGGTTCGGCGATCCACGCTGGCACCCAGCCATTCCTTTTTATCGGCGTTCACCAGCACGTAACGTTCGAAAAGTACCGCCTCCTGCTTCCTACCGAACCGCCTGCGAATACGCTTACCGTTTCGTCCGCGTGGATACAGATCGACCTCATACCCGCCGTTGCTGAGTTTCTTAATACTCATGGTAATTTCCCCGTGACAGGCTTTATCCGACAACATCGCTTTTGAACACGTATACCCATTTGGAGCCGATCTCCGGTAGCCGTATCTTTTTCTGGAGACGTTTTTCATCACCGGTATCCAGCCAGCCCGCTTCACTGCATAGCCGGGCTGTTTTGGCTGCATCAGATGTACCGCAGATCTCTTTCCAGCCGCTGGGAAGAACGTAGTATGTGGTTTCGGGTTCTTTGCTGTTATCCCCTTTGATAACCCGGCGAAAGCCCACCATGTTTGCAGGGCGGTTCTTTTCATCTTCTGCCCATTCAGCAAAACGGGTGTACTGGTTACCTGTGATAAACCGCCGTACTTTTTCCAGCGCGTCGGCGTCTTCCTGGTTGGCTGTATGCCCGCGATCCTGTATCCATGCATCAAGGCACTTTCTGGCCGCACTCTCAGCCTCGCCGGGTTCCCATCCGGTTATACCGGCTTCGGTAGCCAGTTCACCGGCGACAGCCAGCAATGCAAAACGGTCAACCACACGACCCACCTGATTACCGGCATTTTCAGGGAGAAGCGTTCGCTCATATTTTTTGCGTAAAGCCCTGGCCCGCTCCGTTACCGCGTTAAGGTTGACGGTCAGCCAGCGCAACCAGTCGCGGAACACCGCGCCATGATATTGCCTGCTTGCCTGCTCAAGATGTTCAGCGAACGCCTTGCCGCCGCTGAATCCGTGCAGTTCTTCAAAGGCACCAAACTGGCCCGTATTGCTGGGGATTTGTACCATCCTGACCCCGACACCTGCACCGGTTCGCCTCTCCCCGGCCTCTGCGGCATGTTCGGATATGGAAACCTCTCCCGTGGAAAGAAACAAAAGCGTCCATTGCGCCTGATCGCGCGGGCTTCCGTCCACTCTTGATCTTGTCTTACCCTGACCGTTACCCAGCATATAGGCGATTCGGCTTGCCTCCTTACCGTCAACTTCGCTGATCTCATCAAGCATAAGTGCGGCATCGTTGCGACGCAGTGCAACCCCCTCCAGCCCGTTACCCGTAGCCCGCCACGTTTTCCAGTAGTCCGGCCCGCCACAGACGGAAGCTGCCACCTTCATTGTGGTGGTTTTACCATCGGTGGATTCACCTTTGAGATGATACCCACCCCCACCAATCCCCAGTAGCGTCAGCAGGGGAGCCGCAAACGCCAGACTGACGCAAAAGACCAGGCGGGAATTTCCGGCGCAGTAGCGACCTACATGCTCGATCCACTCGGGGGTATCACCGCTTACCCTGAAATCATTTTTTGATGACCGCGCGGCCTGAAAAATAACCGAACCGGCTTCTCCACCAATTACCTCGCCATTGAGTACGTAAGAGCCGCTGTACCAGCCTGTTTTCTCCACGCAGGTGACTTTACGCACCGGGCGACAGGTGGCGACGTACTCCATCAACAACCCACGTGCAGTACCATTCACGCTGATAAAATGCAGACCATTTTCAAGCAACACTTCGCGCAGATCCTGCCCCGCTCCTGCAAGTACCGTCATGGGCATGGCCCATTCATGACGGGAGCCGTTGGAATCATCCCACTCCAGCAGACGTCCGAAATTGCCGCCGTCTGCGTCGCAGGTAATGGCAGTCACTTTCAACGGGCTGCAAATCTTAATCCGCTGTGGTTGTCCGCTTTCACCTCCATCATTGCGGGTGCGCTCACACCACAGAAATTCTTTCGACAGCATGAAGCCGGGGGGAAGACGGGTTTCCGTGTCGCCGGGGTTAAACATTTCTTCTGCAAAGGCTTCCCGTGCCCGCTGAATACCAAAATCACGCCGGTAATCGTCCCAGTCTGCTTTTGCTCTGCCCGGGGGAATACTGACCCAGCCTTTTACGGCGAGCGCCGCTTTGATTGCCACTTCCCGCCCTTCATTGGGCTTGCCGTCCATAAAATCATTATCACCGGCAATAATGATCTGCGTTTCAGGCCACTTTTCCCGTACTGCCTCCGCCGCTGCCTTGAGGTTGGTTTTTGACAGTGCCGCCAGCGGCCACGCATCACTGAGCAGCGAAACGGAAACAGCCGTACCGTAGCCCTCTGCAATAACGACTTTTTCGGGCGATCCTTCCGGAAAATCACTCACCGGGATAAAACATCCGGAATATTTAGACCCTTTCATCAGGTTCTTGACGCCATTACCGCTGATAAGCTGTATCCCGGTTATGTTCCCCTGCGTGTTTTTAACCGGCAGCATAAGAGAGCCAGACGGGTATTTTTCACCACCGGCCATCAGTTCTCTGGTTGTCAGTCTGGACGAATGGCCAGCCAGTCCTTTGCCTGCCAGATAGGGACTTTCACCTGTTACCGACTGGCTGAGAAGTGCAGACCAGTTAACCGCCGCAGGCTGTGTTGCAGCTTCTTTTCTGGCGGGGGCAGTCATAGCCGGTGCGGACGGCAGGCATTCAGCCACACGGGCCGCAGCGGGAACGGTATCAATGTCAAAAACCAGCTTCACAATATCAATGCCATCACCATTTCCGCAGCGATTACAGAACCACGTTCCGCGTCCGTCTTTATTATCAAAACGGAAACGATCTTTCCCTCCGCATTTAGGACAGGGGCCATGTTTACCACCCTCCGGAATTTTTATGCCAAGACGCTGAAGAATGTACTCCCATTTACCTGCCGACTGCTTGCTAATTTCTGATACTTTGATATTCTTCATGCCGTAACCTTTTTAAGTAAATTAATTAAGCGCCGCTCACTACGGCGCTTTTGTTTTAATGATCCCCGTCTGTATCTTCTTTATCGACAACACTTCCAGTCCTGCATCCCCGGACTAATTCAAGTCCGCTTTGAATATCATTTTGTGAAAATATCCCGCCCGGTTCATATAAATCAGCCTTGATTGATTTGAGTTCTCCATAGAGGATTGAGAAAAGACTTCCCATTTGCTTTGCAAGGATCATATTGTCAACTTTCATTTCGGCTTTAGCATCAAGAAGTGTTTCAACCATTCCGGTAATATCAATTACTTTTTCGAGGCGATCATTGCTGTCCTCAGAGAACAACCAGCAATAATCACGATTATATGGTTGACGACGGTTAGTCTGTTTTTCATTCACACTTGCATTAATTTGAGACATAAGACCCCCTGACCATTTACGGTCATAAAATCATTAAATTGCTTATCGGTTTATCAGCGTTGAATGCTGAATGATGGCGTGGTTATTTCCAGCACCTTAAGCGCATTTAAAATGCGTTAATCCCTCCCAGCGTAACTGAGCCGTAGCCCGGATTATTGCATCATCGCGATTAAGCGCCTCAACCTTTACCTGTGCGCTGCGCGTATAACCTTTACGCGTCACCGCATAACCGGAAACCTGATAAGATTTATTTCTTTTTACTTTACCACGAAAGATATCAGCCATTTTTCACCTTCCCGACTGTTACGGTGTATTCATTATCATCGGCATATTTTCCGTTACAGGTAATAACATCAGCCATCTTACGGGCCGCTTTCATCGCCTTACCGGATGATTTATATTCCTGCGTGCTCTGATAATTCTGTTTTTCACCCGTAATAACATTACGGCAGGTAATGAACAGTTTATACATTTCCGGCCTCCGCAATTTTCACAATACATTTATGCGTTACGGTGCCGGTGGCATTCTTATGGATATACGCCATTTTCTGCGAGTCTTTCCATGCAGCTTCGCGGGTTTTATAGCGGCCATTGTGAACCAGCTCGCGCCGGTCGCCAGCTTCGTGATTAATCAGGGTGATAAGCAGTTTAAACATGAGCCACCTCACGAGCTGTTATCCGATCTTTTAATTCAGCAATTAAGCGGTTCAACACTTCCCGCCCTTCATCGTTTAAAGCGTCAAGGCCATAATCGTAAGCGGCAAAAATGGCGATCTCCATTTCACGCGAATCAATTTCAACCATGACTTTTGAGCCAGGCTTGATGAAAGCTGGCGGCGCGTAGTGGTTGTCATGAAATGGGTTAAGCGCTGCGGCTTTCTGGTTATCAAGTGGGTTAAACATGGGCCACCTCACGAACCGGCAGACGACCGGCAAAAGAGGCGATAAATTCACGCGCTATAACGCGACGTGCGGCCTGATAGGTTGGGGCTGTAACTTCTTCACGATGTGGACGTGCGGACGCGTCAGAGCGGCGCACAGCGAGAAATAGCCAAATAAACTGGGGATACAATGGGGCTGGGGTTGTCATCATGATGATGATCTCCGATAACAGTTTTAGGCTGTCACCACCGGAGTTCTCACGCTCATAAATGGTGGTGACACTGACAGGGGTGAGAATACCGGCGTTATCGGAAACCGGCCAGCCCGAAAGCTGCCCTGCCAGCGCCACCATTGATACTGTGCGGATCTGTGCCGCTGAATACGGGGGTACTGGTTTTGCGACAATAAAAAAGACGCTGTTGGCGTCTGATGTCGCCGATAACTGACTCGGGTTCTCACGCCCGGCTACCCATTGAGGGGCAACGATAAGACGATACGACAGTATGTTACGGGACGTCAAGAGACAGTGATAAATATTTTTTCTTCCGTCTTTTGCTGCTTTAAGCAAAAGCAGAAAACGTATATAATTTATTTGTTCCGGTAAGTAGAGCATTGTCGGATTCCTGTTAAGATATTAATTCAGTAAAACGCCTCGTTCGGCAAAACGCAGGCGTTTTTTTATTGCCTGTAAATATAAAGAATTAGTTTTGAAATCGCTGTTTTTTCTTTTCCTCTATCCATTCGGCAATTTCTTGTTCAACCCATGCGACTGAGCGTGGCCCGGTTTTAATTGCTTTGGGAAAGAGATTTACTTTCATATCTTCATAAATGCGTGTTCTTGATTTTCCTGTTATTTCAATGACTTTTGGAAGTCTAATTAATTTCTGTGTCTTATTTTCATTGGATGGGGTTGTTAAAGACATATCGGCCACCTGTACAAGTTAACTATTCATTCTTTTGCAACTCATCGAGGATCATATGAGATCTTACGGTGATTTACGGGACATGGAAATCATAATCAAAGAGAAGATATTTTGTAAAATGGCTTGTTTTATGGGGTTGTTGACATTTCTGGAAAATGCTGAAATTAAAAAATTAACACAATATACGCCGCCATAAGCGGCTATAAGCAGCCGAACTGAGAAATAGTGAATTATAGTGGATCGCTATGTAATTCAATGTGTTTTTAAAATGTCCATGGGTTTGTATTGAGGCGGGGATATTTTATTTATAAACGTGACATGCATCAATAAACTGATGTCTGAAAATGAATAATAACCATGATATTGATTCTTTTAGAGAATAAAAATTTCAATGAGTCAGTAAATCAGTGGGTTAGACATGAAAGACACTTAGTGTCTTTCATGCGCTTTATCTATTTGTTTTACATATGAAAAAATCAGGTGTGTC
Organism: Scandinavium sp. UTDF21-P1B; assembly: GCF_040750395.1. Lineage (NCBI taxonomy): Bacteria > Pseudomonadati > Pseudomonadota > Gammaproteobacteria > Enterobacterales > Enterobacteriaceae > Scandinavium > Scandinavium sp. UTDF21-P1B. Next base: position 196,687 of record NZ_JBFLVD010000017.1, on the reverse strand, counting down.
TACATATTGACTACACCTAATGGTCACTTTTTCAAAGGCCATTTAAATTTATAGGGGGGGATATAAACTGCCAGACAGGCGTCAAGGTAGTCTGCCCACCATTGCAACATCAGGCGTCGTTCTTCCATATGTTCGGCTTGATGCACATATGCAGCTCTGACGGAATTTCTTTCCTGGTGGCTCATCTGGCGCTCAACTGCTTCTCTTGACCACTTCCCCGATTCCGTGAGGGCTGCACAGGCCATAGCGCGGAAACCATGCCCGCAAACGTCTGCTTGGGTGTTATATCCCATGTTACGCAAAGCTTTATTTATCGTATTCTCACTCATTGGCTTTGACTGATAGTGATCGCCAGGGAAAACGAATATCTCGTCACCTGAAATTACCTTTATTGCTTTTAGAGTTTCAATTGCTTGCGTGGCAAGAGGAACTGTATGAGGCGTTTTCATCTTTGCGCCGCGATATGAGAATCTTACATTTTTAATTTCTTCACGTTGAGCGGGAATAACCCACTGCGATTTATCAAAATCTATTTCATTCCATCGGGCAAAACGAAGTTCACTTGAGCGAATGAAAATTAACAAGTTAAGTCTTACAGCTAATTGAGTTAATAGCCTACCATGTGAATGAGCGTGATAATTACCTATTTTATCTAATAACTCAGGTAAGCGTTCAAGAGGAAGGGCTGGGCGGTGCTTTGTTTTATTTGTTTCTAAAGCTCCATCTAATTCTTGTGCTGGGTTGTATTTGATGATTCCGCTTTGTACAGCATAACGCATGATCGCATTCATGCGCTGTTTGATACGTGAGGCGGTTTCCAAAATTCCTTTATCCTCCATTTTTCTGAGAGGTATTAATAAATCCTGAATTGTTATTTCATTAACTGCCCTTTTACCTATTTCAGGGAATATATGATTTTCCAAGTCTTTGAGGACTTTTTTAGCGTGTGGCTCACTCCAACCACGTTTCCTGGTATGCCACTCTCTGGAAATTTCCTCAAATGAGGTTATTTTTGGCTTTATGGTATGCAAGGGATCAATCCCTTTGGATAACTCAAGCAAATACGTGTCTCTGGCGCTTCTGGCCTCTGCCAGTGTCATGGTTGGATAGATGCCTAAAGCCCGCGTTGTTTCTTTGTTGTTAATCACTTTACGAAAGCGCCAGTACTTCGATCCGTTGGGATAGACAGCGAGGTATAGCCCGTTACCATCGCTCAGTTTCTTAATCTTATTGTTGGTTTGATCAGGTTTGGCATTTCGTACCGTGAGATCTGTTAGCTTCATTCAATAGCCCTCTATGACGGGTACAAATATATATCGAACCGATTATACCCGTTTTTGTACCCGCGACAACGTGGGCTTTAGCCGTTTTTAATGGGTGCTTTTGGGATGGTAATTTATGGTTAACTTAATGAATATTGGTGATTTTTGGTATTTGATGGGATGTTGCGGAAGGCGTCTTGGTGTCCCCTGCAGGAATCGAACCTGCAACTAGCCCTTAGGAGGGGCTCGTTATATCCATTTAACTAAGGGGACGAAGCGGCAAGAGTATAGCGTTTTTTGGCAGCCAGGTTAAGCACATAGCCGACTGACTGCTCAAAGTGTCGCCGCCGCCTTTATTTTTTCTCTGCGTTCTCTTGCTGCTTCGCTTTGGCTTTAGCCTCTGCTTTTTGCTTGTTGCTCATGTCGTTACGGATTTGAGCATGGCTGAGCAAGGCGAAAATAAAGGTGCCGCCGCAGATGTTGCCGGCAAGCGTCGGCAGGGCGAAGGGCCAGAAGAAGTCGTGCCAGTGCAGGCTGCCGCTAAAGACCAGATAGAGGATCTCTACCGTGCCCACGACGATGTGGGTAGTGTCGCCGAGGGCAATAAGCCAGGTCATCAGAATAATGACCACGATTTTAGCCGCACCGGCGGAGGGAAACATCCAGACCATGGTGGCAATCAGCCAGCCGGAGATGATGGCGTTGGCGAACATCTCCGCAGGCGTGTTTTTCATCACGTCCATGCCGATTTTGGTGAAGGCATCGCGGGTAGGTTCGTCAAAAATAGGCATGTATTCGAAGGCCCAGGCAGCAATACCGGTGCCGATAAGATTACCGAGCAGCACCACGCCCCATAAGCGCATCAGCAGGCCGACATTACCCGGCGTCGGGTTTTGCATGACCGGGAGCACCGCCGTGACGGTGTTCTCTGTGAAGAGCTGCTGGCGTGCCATTATCACAATCACAAAACCGAAGGTGTAGCCTAAGTTTTCAAGCAGAAATCCCCCTGGGACGCCCTCAAGCTGAACGTGAAAAATACCTTTGCCCAGCAGCGATGCACCCATCGAAAGCCCGGCGGCAATGGCAGACCACAACAGTGCCATCGCGTCGCGCTCCATCTCTTTTTCACCTTCCTGGCGAATATGTTCGTGAATCGCCATCGCCCTTGAGGGAAGACGGTCCTCATCCACTTCTATCTCTTCTCCGCGGTTTTTCTCGTCGCTCTCAACTTCCAGCTCTTCCGTATGGCGGTTGATTTTTTCATCTTCGTGCTTGTCCATCCGGCTTAACCTTCGTCTGTTTACCTGCGATAAAGCGTAGCGGGTTTTAGTGACCGGGACCTCGCGATAAACTCTTAATTTCGGCTTATGCCATGAATAGCGATACGTCTGTTTCAAAATATGTATAAAATCAGTAAAAGCAGTGATTTCTTTACAGGGAGACATTTATGAATTTTCGCCTGTCTGCGCTTGCGCTAAGCGCAACGCTGCTGGTGGGATGTGCCAGCACGGGTGACCAGTCGCAAGGTCGTTCCGATCCGTTTGAAGGCTTCAACCGTACGATGTACGACTTCAACTTCAACGTGCTGGATCCTTACGTTCTGCGCCCCGTGGCGGTTGCATGGCGCGACTACGTGCCACAGCCAGCGCGTAACGGCATCGGCAACTTTACCGGCAACCTTGAAGAGCCTGCGATCATGGTGAACATGTTCCTGCAGGGCGATCCGTATCAGGGGATGGTGCACTTCACCCGTTTCTTCCTGAATACCCTGTTGGGGATGGGTGGTTTTATTGACGTCGCCGGGATGGCAAACCCGAAACTGCAGCGGGTGCAGCCTCACCGCTTCGGCAGTACGCTGGGGCATTATGGCGTGGGTTATGGCCCTTATTTGCAGCTACCGTTCTACGGCAGCTTTACGCTGCGTGACGAAGGCGGCGATCAGGCTGACACGCTCTATCCGGTGCTCTCATGGCTGACCTGGCCGATGTCTATCGGTAAATGGGCGGTGGAAGGTATTGAAACGCGTGCGCAGTTGCTGGATTCCGATGGCCTTCTGCGTCAGTCTTCAGACCCGTACATTATGGTGCGTGAAGCCTACTTCCAGCAGCATGATTTCATCGCTAACGGCGGGAAGCTCAGCACGGAAGAGAACCCGAACGCGAAGGCGATCGAGGGCGATCTGAAGGACATCGACTCACAGTAATCGATGTCACAAAGAAAAAAGGTGAGCGCGGAGCTCACCTTTTTTTATGTCTGATAAGAGATTATCAGAAGCGGTAGTTGAAGTTGGAACCGAACAGCCACGCTTTACCGTCAGAGCGGAATTTGTACGGGCCTTCTTCGATGGTCACGTTCTGACCATGCATGTAAGAAGCGCCAACGTCGATGGAAGCATCCTGGTTAAACGCATAGGTTGCCCCTGCGCTCAGCCACAGGCGGTCCTGATCCGGGATGGAGATAGAGCGATGATCGGCCGGAACCGGGCTGTCATCAAACGCGATACCGGTACGGAAGGTCCAGTTGTCGTCGTAGTAGTAAGTAGTACCCAGCGCCAGACGCCATGCGTCCTTGAAGCTCTCATCTTTATAGAACAGCGTCTGACCGTTCGAACCGTTCGCTTTCAACTCCTGGAACTGGCTCCAGCTGGTGTAGGTCGCGCTGTAGTGGATAGCCCACTGCGGTGCCACTTTGTTATAACCGGACAGCTCCCACATTTCCGGCAGGTTCAGGGTCAGAGAACCATCGACGGTACGACCGTCGGTGCCCGCTGGCAGGCCGAAGTTGCCGAGGATCTGGTTATAGGCAGACGGCAGGTCGCTCTTGTATTCACCTTTGTCGAAGTCCACTTTGACTTCAGAACGGTAGGTGAAGCCGTAACGGTTATTTTTGTCCAGTTCATACAGGATACCGGCGTTCCAGCCGAAGCCCCAGTCGTCACCCTTCAGGCGAGCAATCTGAGTATCCGCTGGGATCTGCGCGACAGCACCAGCCAACTGCGGGTTAGAGTTCAGCGCACCAGAACCAGCAACAATCTGGCCCAGGTCACCTGCATAACGCTCAATTTTCGCCTTAGCATATACAGCATCAAAGCCGAGGCCGAAGCTCCATGCGCTGTTGAGGCGATATGCCGCACTCAGGTTCAGGTTCGCGGTGGTCAGATCGGTTTTACCGCCCACGCTTCCCGCCGCGTAGTCGCTGTTGTATTCAGTTGCCAGGCCATAGTTAGAGGTGACGGATGCACCGAAACCAAATTGATCGTTAACAGGCATGACAAAGTGTAAGTTAGGTACCCAGGCAGATGGCGCGATGTTATCGGCGCTGGTGCTCTTGCCTGTCGGGGATTTACCGGTGATGTTGACATCCGGATCAATGTACACGCCACCGATAGACATCTGTGGGCGGTCATACATCATGATCAGCGCCGGGTTACGGCTGGCGTTGCCTGGATCGTCGGCGATAGCGCCTTCACCAGAATACGCACGCCCTAAGCCGGAGGCTGAGAATTCATTTAACTGGAAGCCTGCGGACCAGGCCTGGGAGGAAACAAGTGCCACTGCAACTGCGAGAGCAGATTTTGTAAAGCGGGTTTTTTGGCTCATGACCATAACCTCAATTGAGTTATTTTTATGCAAAATTTGTTACATGCCGTAACAGAAGCGCGAAGTGTAGGGTCTGTGTTACGTCAGAGAAATCAGACCAGTGCCGAGAGTATAGGTCTGACCAGACGGAATGTTGCAAGTTTGTTTATAAGTTTTTTCATGTGTGATCTAAGAAACATGATCCATCTGGCAAAATTGCCGCCAGAAAGGTTCACCTGAGAAGGGGATTTTTGTTTTAGATCATTTTTAATTGTGATTTAGGTCACTTAAGGCCGCGGAAAGTAATATCGACTGGAGACGCCAGGGGCTGGGGCGTAAAATAAAAGCATTGTTTATCTGGCACCCTGAGTGCGAATACAGAGGAAATCTACGATGAGTAAATGCAGTGCTGATGAAACCCCGGTTTGCTGCTGTATGGATGTTGGTACCATCATGGACAACACCGACTGCACCGCTTCTTACAGCCGCGTTTTCGCTAACCGTGCTGAAGCCGAAGAAACTCTGGCGGCGCTTAGCGAAAGAGCACGCGGTGTGGAATCCGATCCATGCAAAATCACTTCTACTTTTAAAGAAGTTGAAGATGGCGTGCAGCTGGATATCGATTTCGTGTTCTGCTGCGAAGCGGAAACCCTGATTTTCCAGCTCGGTCTGCGTTAATCCCTTCTTTAAAACGGCCCTGTTGAACAGGGCCGTTTTCTTTTTTATCTCAATGTGTTTTGGCTCTCACTTTTTGGCTTCCCCCATTGGCTGGATGTAAAAAATTAGTTAAGACTGTTATCAGGTCAGACCACTTTTTTACATTATCAGGGGAAGGTTATGAGTCAGGCATTATCGCTTGTCACCCGTCAGGGCGATCGCATTGCCATTGTCAGCGGGCTACGCACGCCTTTTGCACGCCAGGCGACGGCATTCCACGGCATTCCGGCGGTCGATCTCGGTAAAATGGTTGTGGGTGAACTGTTGGCTCGCAGCGAAATTCCCCCCGAAGTTATCGAACAGCTGGTTTTCGGCCAGGTGGTGCAGATGCCTGAAGCGCCCAACATTGCCCGCGAAATCGTGCTCGGCACCGGCATGAGCGTTCATACCGACGCCTATAGCGTAAGTCGTGCCTGCGCCACCAGTTTCCAGGCTGTCGCCAACGTGGCGGAAAGTTTGATGGCTGGCACCATTCGCGCCGGGATCGCCGGCGGGGCAGACTCTTCTTCTGTATTGCCGATAGGCGTCAGCAAAACGCTGGCCCGCACGCTTGTTGATGCCAACAAGGCGCGTACGCTCGGGCAAAAACTTAAACTCTTCTCCCGCCTGCGGCTGAAAGACCTGGCTCCGGTACCGCCAGCCGTTGCCGAGTATTCCACCGGGCTGCGCATGGGCGATACCGCCGAGCAAATGGCGAAAACCTGGGGGATCACCCGCGAGCAGCAGGATGCGCTGGCGCATCGATCGCATATGTATGCCGCCAAAGCCTGGGAAGAGGGCAAGCTCGCGGATGAAGTCATGACGGCCTACGCGCCGCCGTTTCGCGAGCCGCTGGAAAAAGATAACAACATTCGTGGCAACTCCACGATTGCGGACTACGCCAAACTGCGCCCGGCATTTGACCGCAAGCACGGCACGGTAACCGCTGCTAACAGCACGCCGCTCACCGATGGTGCTGCCGCCGTGATTCTGATGACGGAGTCCCGCGCTAAAGAGCTTGGCCTCAAGCCTCTGGGCTATTTGCGCAGTTACGCGTTTACCGCGATTGACGTCTGGCAGGACATGCTGCTGGGCCCGGCGTGGTCGACGCCGCTTGCGCTCGAGCGAGCAGGGCTGACGATGGCGGATTTAACCCTCTTTGATATGCATGAAGCCTTTGCCGCACAAACCCTGGCGAACGTCCAGCTCATGGCGAGCGAACGTTTTGCCCGCGACGTGCTGGGCCGTAGCCATGCGACGGGCGAGATCGACGACAGCAAATTTAACGTGCTTGGCGGCTCGATTGCCTACGGGCATCCTTTTGCCGCTACGGGCGCGCGCATGATCACCCAAACGCTGAACGAGCTCCGCCGTCGCGGCGGTGGCTTTGGCCTTGTCACCGCCTGTGCGGCCGGTGGACTTGGTGCGGCGATGGTTCTGGAGGCCGAATAATGGAAACGACATCCGCATTTACCCTGACCGAACGCCTCGATAACGTCGCAGTTATCACTATTGATGTGCCCGGCGAGAAGATGAATACCCTGAAGGCGGAGTTTGGCGTTCAGGTGCGGGCTATTCTCAAACGGATTCGTGAGAACAAAGCCCTGCGCGGCGTCGTGTTCATCTCTGCCAAACCCGACAACTTTGTTGCCGGTGCGGACATCAATATGATTGCCGGTTGTCAAACCGCTCAGGAAGCCGAAGCGCTGGCGCGTCAGGGCCAGCAGATCATGGCGGAAATTCATGCGCTGCCGGTCCCGGTTGTGGCGGCCATTCACGGAGCATGCCTCGGCGGCGGGCTGGAGCTGGCGTTAGCCTGCCACAGCCGCATCTGTAGTGATGATGCGAAAACGGTGCTGGGGCTGCCGGAAGTACAGCTTGGTTTGCTGCCAGGCTCTGGCGGCACGCAGCGGTTGCCCCGTCTGGTGGGGATTAGCACCGCGCTGGATATGATCCTGACCGGGAAGCAGCTTCGTGCCCGACAGGCGTGGAAAGCCGGGCTGGTGGATGACGTTGTTCCGCACTCGATTCTGCTGGAAGCCGCCGTTGAGCTGGCAAAACAGGAGCGCCCTGCAAGCCGTCGTTTGCCGGTTCGCGAGCGCATTCTGGCTGGGCCCGTCGCCCGCAGCCTGGTGTTTAACATGGCGGCGAAGAAGACCGAAGAGAAAACGCATGGAAACTACCCGGCTACCTCACGCATCCTGAGCGTGCTGGAAACGGGACTCGCCCATGGCAGCAGCAGCGGCTATGAAGCGGAAGCCAGAGCCTTTGGTGAACTGGCGATGACGCCGCAGTCAAAAGCGCTGCGTTCGATTTTCTTTGCCAGTACGGAAGTGAAAAAGGATCCCGGTGCGGATGCTGAACCTCATCCGCTGCATTCAGCTGCCGTGCTGGGCGGGGGGCTGATGGGCGGCGGGATTGCCTTTGTCACCGCCAGCAAAGCGAAGCTGCCGGTGCGCATCAAAGACATTAATGCTAAGGGGATCAATCACGCCCTGAAGTACAGCTGGGAATTGCTTGATAAAAAGGTGCGTCGCCGCCATATCAGATCCAGTGAACGAGACAGCCAGATGGCATTGATCTCAGGCACGACCGACTATCGCGGTTTTGCGCAACGTGACGTGGTAATTGAGGCCGTTTTTGAGGATTTATCCCTCAAGCAGCAAATGGTGGCGGACGTTGAAGCGAACTTTGCGCCTCATACGATTTTTGCCTCCAATACCTCGTCGCTGCCGATTGGTGATATCGCCGCGCAGGCACAGCGCCCGGAGCAGGTGATTGGCCTTCACTTCTTCAGCCCGGTAGAAAAAATGCCGCTGGTGGAGGTTATCCCCCACGCCGGAACGTCTGAGACGACGATTGCCACTACGGTCAAACTGGCGAAACAGCTGGGCAAAACGCCGGTAGTGGTCGCCGATAAAGCCGGGTTTTACGTCAATCGCATTCTGGCTCCTTATATTAATGAAGCAATGCGGTTGCTGACCGAAGGCGAATCCATCGACAGGATTGACGGCGCGCTGACGAAATTTGGCTTCCCGGTAGGGCCAATCCAACTTTTGGATGAGGTCGGGATTGATACCGGGACTAAAATTATTCCTGTACTGGAAAGTGCTTACGGAGATCGTTTTAGCGCACCTGCAAATATCATCAGCGCAATTTTGAACGACGATCGCAAAGGCAGAAAAAATGGTCGCGGTTTCTATCTTTACGGCGCGAAAGGGCGTAAAAGCAAAAAACAGCCTGACCCTGCAATTTATACGCTTATTGGCAGCGGGCAGAAAGGGCAGCTTTCCGGGCAGCAGATTGCCGAACGCTGCGTGATGATGATGCTCAATGAAGCGGCACGCTGCTTCGATGAGCAGGTGGTTCGTAGCGCACGTGATGGCGACATCGGTGCCGTGTTTGGTATTGGATTCCCGCCGTTTTTAGGCGGCCCGTTCCGCTATATGGATAGTCTCGGCGCGGGAGAAGTCGTGGCGATTCTGCAACGCCTGGCTGCCCAGTATGGGCCACGGTTTACGCCGTGCGATGCATTAACAAGGATGGCAGAAAAGGGCCTGGCCTTTTGGCCCATAAATGAAACTGAGACGTTAAGTTGAGGTCAAATAAAGGTAAATCCTGACGATGGATTACGCTGCTGAGTGGCTATTTTGTAAACAAAGATTGACTATACTTACGCCATTGAGGTAAAAAACAGCGTTTCATTCATCGAATGGATCAGGCACAATGCCCGGCCATCGGGTAAACAGCGTGTTTTGACGTATGTTTTACTTCGGTGCTTCTGGTTAACAAAAGCGGTGCAATATGCAAGTTTTTATCATGCGTCACGGCGACGCTGCCCTGGATGCAGCCAGCGATTCGGTTCGTCCCCTCACCACCTGTGGGTGCGATGAATCCCGTCAAATGGCAACCTGGCTGAAAGGTCAAAAAGTGGATATTGAGCGCGTTCTGGTCAGCCCGTTCTTACGAGCCGAACAAACGCTGAACGTGGTGGGGGAGTGCATGAACCTGCCAAAAGAGATCGATGTCCTGCCGGAACTCACGCCTTGCGGCGATGTGGGCCTGGTCAGCGCGTATTTGCAGGCGCTGGCGAATGAAGGTGTGGCCTCTGCGCTGGTGGTTTCTCACCTGCCGCTGGTCGGTTACCTGGTCTCCGAACTCTGCCCGGGCGAAGCGCCGCCGATGTTCTCCACATCCGCGATTGCCAACGTCACGCTGGATGCCAGCGGGCAAGGTCAGTTCAACTGGCAAATGAGCCCCTGCAATCTGAAAATGGCGAAAGCTATGTGAGATATATTGCAGGCCCGGCAAACGTAGTGACGGGCACTTCAGTATCAAAATACGAAAGGCGGGGAAATGCTCCCGCCTTTTTGTCAGGGCAACTCTGGCGGCTGCCACTCTTCCACTTCTATCAACACCAGCAATGCGGCATCTCCGCCGTACTCTTTTGGTGCCTGATGAAACGCCATTACGTGTGGGTGCTGCGCCAGCCACAATGGCGTCTGCTGCTTAAGAATGTGCTTTCCGTGGCCGTGCATGACGCAGGCACAAAACACATGTTCACGACGGCAGGCGGCAATCAGCGCGCCCAGTTCCTGCTTAGCCTGCATTTGGGTCAGGCCGTGCAAATCGAGAAAAAGCTCCGGGGAGTAATCACCACGGCGTAGCTTTTTCGCCTCAAAATGGCTGACGTCGGCGCGTACGTATTTCATCGCGCCTTCGGTATTCAGCAGCGGCTGAAATTCATCTGAAAAATAGTGGCTGTTATCGGCCTGTTCCTGAAGCAGACGCTTGACCGGCACTTCGTTAATTTTTTTACGCGTTGGGCGATGGACTATGGTGTCCTGCTCGATCTGGCGGGTGCCTGTCATCAGCTGGCGGAACAGCGTCTGATCCTCTTCGCTGAGTGAGGTTTTCTTCTTCATCGTCTCTTCTCATTTTCGCTTTGCGACAGTTTACCCGACTCTCTGCGCTTACGGGCAGCGAAAACGCATATTTCCCCTGGCCTGCGATGCAAGAATGCTGATTTATCGGCGTCTTCGTGGCAAACTAGCCGCCGAATTTACGCGTCATGCCCTGGAGGGGAAAGTGGATAAGATTTTTGTCGATGAAGCAGTCAATGAGCTGCATACCATTCAGGATATGTTGCGCTGGTCCGTCAGCCGTTTCAGCGCGGCGGGCATCTGGTACGGTCACGGTACGGATAATCCGTGGGATGAGGCCGTCCAGCTTGTACTGCCGTCGCTTTATCTGCCGCTGGATATTCCGGAAGACATGCGCACCGCGCGTCTGACCTCCAGCGAAAAGCATCGTATCGTTGAACGCGTGATCCGCCGCGTGAACGAGCGCATTCCGGTCGCCTATCTGACCAACAAAGCCTGGTTCTGCGGTCACGAATTTTTCGTGGATGAGCGCGTGCTGGTGCCACGTTCGCCAATTGGCGAACTGATTAACAACCGCTTCGCGGGCCTGATTGCCCGTCAGCCAGAGCATATTCTGGATATGTGCACCGGTAGCGGCTGTATCGCAATTGCATGCGCCTACGCTTTCCCTGAAGCAGAAGTGGATGGGGTAGATATCTCCCCGGATGCGCTGGCCGTGGCCGAGCACAATATCGAAGAACACGGGCTGATTCATCACGTCACGCCGATTCGTTCCGACCTCTTCCGCGACCTGCCAAAAGTGCAGTACGACCTGATCGTGACCAACCCACCGTACGTCGATGCCGAAGACATGGCCGACCTGCCAAACGAATATCGTCATGAGCCGGAACTTGGGCTTGCCTCCGGCTCCGATGGGCTGAAGCTGACGCGCCGCATTCTCGGCAACGCCCCGGACTACCTGAGCGACGACGGCATTCTGATTTGTGAAGTCGGTAACAGCATGGTACACCTGATGGAGCAGTATCCTGACGTGCCGTTCACCTGGCTTGAGTTCGACAACGGCGGTGACGGCGTCTTTATGCTCACCAAAGCGCAGCTCCTGGCTGCCCGCGAACACTTCAGCATCTATAAAGATTAATTACAATTCGATGGAGCCGTGATGGCAGGAAACACAATTGGACAACTCTTTCGCGTAACCACCTTCGGCGAATCCCACGGTGTGGCCCTCGGCTGCATCGTGGACGGCGTGCCGCCGGGCATTCCCCTGACGGAAGCCGATCTCCAGCACGACCTCGACCGTCGTCGCCCGGGGACCTCGCGCTACACCACGCAGCGCCGCGAGCCGGATCAGGTGAAAATTCTTTCGGGCGTATTTGAAGGCGTCACGACCGGTACCAGCATCGGCCTGTTGATTGAGAACACCGATCAGCGCTCTCAGGACTACAGCGCTATCAAAGACGTTTTCCGTCCGGGCCACGCCGACTATACCTACGAACAAAAATATGGCCTGCGCGACTACCGCGGCGGTGGGCGTTCATCTGCCCGCGAAACCGCGATGCGCGTGGCGGCAGGTGCCATTGCCAAGAAATACCTGGCCGAGAATTTCGGTATCGTTATTCGCGGCTGTATGACCCAGATGGGCGATATTCCGCTGGAAATCAAAGACTGGAGTCAGGTCGAGCAGAACCCGTTCTTCTGTCCGGATCCCGATAAAATCGAAGCGCTTGACGAACTGATGCGTGGCCTGAAGAAAGAAGGCGATTCGATTGGCGCGAAAATTACCGTTGTGGCTGATGGCGTACCGCCAGGCCTCGGCGAGCCGGTATTCGACCGCCTCGATGCAGACATCGCCCACGCGCTGATGAGCATCAATGCGGTGAAAGGCGTGGAAATTGGTGATGGCTTCGGCGTTGTCAGCCTGCGCGGCAGCGAAAACCGTGATGAAATCACCAAAGCCGGTTTCCAGAGCAACCATGCCGGTGGCGTGCTTGGCGGCATCAGCAGCGGGCAGCAAATCATCGCCCACATGGCGCTGAAGCCCACATCGAGTATTACCGTGCCGGGCAAGACCATTAACCGCGCCGGTGAAGAAGTCGAAATGATCACTAAAGGTCGTCACGATCCCTGCGTAGGGATCCGGGCGGTGCCGATCGCCGAAGCGATGCTGGCGATCGTGCTGATGGACCATCTGCTGCGCCAGCGTGCGCAGAATGCGGATGTGACCACCACGCTTCCTCGCTGGTAATACACTCCAGGGATATGCGGGAAAATGAAAAAAACCGTTATCGCGTTGCTGGCGCTGCTTGCCAGTAGCGCCTCTTTCGCCGCCACGCCGTGGCAGAAGATCAAAGAGCCGATTCCCGGCACGGCGCAGTCGATTGGCGCATTTGCCAACGGCTGCATCGTCGGCGCGAATCCGCTGCCGCTTCAGTCTGATAACTATCAGGTGATGCGCACCGATCAGCGCCGCTACTTTGGTCATCCGGATCTTATCCAGTTCATTCAGCGTCTGAGCCGTCAGGTTCACAACGCAGGTATGGGCACGTTGCTGATTGGCGATATGGGCATGCCGGCAGGTGGGCGCTTTAACGGTGGTCACGCCAGCCACCAGTCAGGTCTGGACGTCGACATTTTCCTCCAGCTGCCGCAAACGCGCTGGACGTCTTCACAGTTGTTAAAGCCACAGGCGCTGGATTTAGTGTCAGCAGATGGCAAACGCGTGGTGCCGTCACTTTGGTCGCCGCAAATCAGCAGCCTGATCAAGCTCGCAGCGAAAGATGATTCCGTAACACGCATTTTCGTGAACCCGGCTATCAAGCAGCAGCTTTGCCTCGATGCGGGCACGGATCGCGACTGGCTGCGTAAGGTGCGTCCGTGGTTCCAGCACCGTGCGCACATGCACGTGCGTCTGCGCTGCCCGGCGGGAAGCCTGGAGTGTCAGGAGCAGGCGCCACCTCCGGCAGGTGACGGCTGCGGTGCCGAACTGCAAAGCTGGTTCGAGCCGCCTAAGCCTGGGTCAACCAAACCTGAGAAGAAGACGCCGCCGCCGTTGCCGCCTTCCTGTCAGGCGCTACTGGATGAACACGTTCTCTGATGGAATTTTTTAGCGATTTCTTTATGGTGTCGCCGCTGCTTCTGGCGGCCCTGTTTTTTATTGCGCTGCTGGCCGGGTTTATTGACGCCCTGGCGGGCGGCGGCGGTCTGCTGACCATCCCGGCGCTGCTGGCGGTGGGCATGTCGCCCGCTAACGCGCTGGCAACCAATAAGCTACAGGCCTGCGGCGGATCGCTGTCGTCCTCGCTCTATTTTATTCGCCGTAAGGTGGTCAATCTGGCCGATCAGAAGCTCAATATTCTGATGACCTTTATCGGCTCAATGAGCGGTGCGCTGCTGGTGCAGCACGTTCAGTCGGACGTCCTGCGCCAGATCCTGCCGCTGCTGATTATCGGTATTGGTCTCTATTTTCTGCTGATGCCAAAGCTGGGTGAAGAAGACCGCCAGCGTCGTCTGCATGGCCTGCCGTTCGCGCTGGTTACCGGAGGCTGCGTCGGCTTTTACGACGGCTTCTTTGGTCCGGGGGCCGGATCGTTTTATGCGCTGGCGTTTGTTACGCTCGCCGGGTTTAACCTCGCCAAATCTACCGCGCATGCCAAAGTACTGAACGCCACCTCCAACGTTGGTGGCCTGCTGCTGTTTATCCTCGGTGGTAAGGTCATTTGGGGTGCTGGTTTTGTGATGATGGCCGGACAATTTTTAGGTGCGCGAATGGGATCGCGACTGGTGCTCAGCAAAGGACAGCAGCTGATCCGGCCGATGATCGTTATCGTCTCGGCGGTGATGAGCGCTAAACTTCTCTATGACAGTCACGGAGCGGAGATCCTCCAGTGGTTGGGAATTCACTGATGCAACAAGAACACCATTTTCAGCAGCTGATCGACATTTTTAACGGCTGCTTTGCTGACGATTTTAATACCCGTCTGATTTCAGGCGAGGATGAACCGATCTATCTTCCCGCAGATGATGACGTGCCGTACAACCGCATCGTCTTTGCCCACGGCTTTTATGCCAGCGCGCTGCATGAGATTTCGCACTGGTGCATCGCGGGTGCCGAACGCCGCAAGCTGGTGGATTTTGGTTACTGGTACTGCCCGGACGGGCGCGATGCCAAAACGCAAAGCCAGTTTGAAGACGTGGAAGTGAAGCCGCAGGCGTTCGACTGGCTGTTTTGCGCGGCGGCGGGTTTCCCGTTCAACGTCAGCTGCGACAACCTCGAAGGCGATTTTGAGCCCGACCGCATCGTGTTCCAGCGTCGGGTGCATGCGCAGGTAATGACGTATCTGAAGGAAGGGATCCCGGCACGTCCGGCGCGCTTCATCGCAGCTTTACAGAATTATTATCAAACGCCGACGTTAACGGCGGACCACTTCCCCTGGCCGGAAGATCTAAATTGAGGAAAGAAGATGATCGCAGAATTTGAATCGCGCATTCTGGCGTTAATTGATGACATGGTTGAGCACGCCAGCGACGACGAGCTGTTTGCCAGCGGCTACCTGCGCGGCCACCTGACGCTCGCCGTTGCCGAGCTGGAAGCGGGTGACGATCACTCTGCGCAGGCGGTGTATGAGCAAGTCTCCCATAGCCTGGAAAAGGCCATTCAGGCCGGAGAGCTGAATCCGCGCGATCAGGCACTGGTGCTTGGCATGTGGGACACGCTGTTCCAGAAAGCGAAAGTTTAATGGTTTAGTTGGGAGTGAGGATCGCTGCGGTCTGATCCCCTCACCCCGACCCTCTCCCTTTGGGAGAGGGAGCAAACACTAAAAAAGGTACCCGAAAGGGCACCTTTTTGCTTTCACCTTTCGCCACCCGGCAATATCTCCCCGGATTACCAATACAGCGGCCAGACCTGGCGCAATCGAACTAAAGCTTCCAGATAGAAATAATCTCCCCAGCTACAGCACTGATCCACGCCTTTTCCGCTGCCCATATGGTACACCGAGTGCTTCAGCAGTCCTTCAGTGGCATCGTCTTCACGCGCCAGATAGTTATCCGTGAGTGATTTTACGATCTTCAGCGCCATCTCTTCATAATGAGCCCGGTGCGGATCCAGCGTTGGCAGGGCTTTCACCAGCTCCAGCAACCCGCAGATGGCAATGGCGGCGGCGGAGCTGTCGCGCACCGCGTCGGTGCCGAGCAGGGCTAAATCCCAATGGCAAACTTCGTCTTCCGGCAGGCGGTTGAGGAAGTAGTGTGCGAGGCTGCGGGAAAGCTCAACCATGCTTTCATCGCCGGTGTGCAGGTAGCTCAGCAGGAAGCCGTAGATGCCCCATGCCTGACCGCGCGACCAGCAGGAGGTATCGCTGTAGCCCTGATGAGTATTGCCGAAACGTGGTTCGCCGGTCACGACATCCATATAATACGTGTGGTACGTCGAAGCATCCGGACGCACGATGTAGCGTGCAGCCTGCTTCACGTGGGCCGTTGCCGCTTCTGCGTAGCGGGCGTCACCCGTTTGCTCGCTCGCCCAGTAGAGCAGCGGCAGGTTCATGTTGCAGTCGATAATCATTCGGCCCTGCTGCTCCGGGTCGTTGAGATCGCCCCAGGCCTGAATGATTTTTGCCGTCGGGTTAAAGCGCTCCATCAGCGTATCTGCGGCCTTCAGCGCTGCCCGGCGTGCGATGTCGTTATCCGTCAGTCGCCACGCGGCTACGCAGGAGAGCGAATAAAGAAAGCCCAGATCGTGTGTGGCCGTATCAATGCGCTTTTCAATGCGTTCGTAGAAGGAGGGCAGAGTGCGTTCGGCTGCCTCGCGAAAACGAACCTCGCCGGTCATCTCCCACGCCAGCCACAGCTGTCCGGTCCAGAAGCTGGTGGTCCACTCTACGTTCTTTGTGCGGGGCCAGATGCCTTTTTCACAGGCTTCCCCCGGGAAGCTGTCGCCAAACCTGGCAATGTTGGTATCCAGCTTCTTCGTAATACGCGTTAATGCAGCGTCAAGACTTTGCCGCAGCGCCTGGCGGTCAATGGCATACAGCTCGACGGGGCGCAGCGGCTCGGTAACAACGGAACGGGTCATAACGTCTCCTTAATGACTTTTGGCAGGGGCAATGGATACCGCATTCAGCGTCTGTTCGTCCTCAGGATGAGGATCGCGGGCAGAGCGGCAGCGGGAAAGCGTAAGGGTGGAAATCAGAGTGAAGAACAGGGCACAGCAGCCCATCATCAGGTAGGTATGCTCGAAGCCGATTTTCGCATACAGATAGCCCGCGGGCGGCGCGACGACCACAGAACCGACGTAAATCATCGCCTGATAGCCCAGCAGGTACATGGTTGCATTCACCTTTTTATGGAAATGCTCGGCGATGTACTTGAAGACCGAAATCAGCAGCAGCGCGATCTCCATACCGTACAGCGGTTTGATGATGGAGATCATCACCGGATCGGTCGTCAGACCGGAGGCGATCAGGCGTGCGCCCACCACACAGCCGCACAGCAGCAGGCCTTTCTTCGCGCCGTAATGGTTCACCAGCACTGGAATGAACATCATCATCACGAACTCGGTGCCGGACTGAATCATGCTGAGGTAGCCGTACCAGGCGTTCCCCTGCTCTTTAGTGGCGAAGAAGGAGACGAAGTAGCGCGGGAACTGCTGCTCGGCGACAAACATCATCCACGCCACGCCCGCCACATACAGGCTGAACATCCAGAATTTGCGGTTCTTCAGCAGTAAAACCACGTCGCTGAAGACGATTTTATTGGCGGAAATCACGTTGTTGGAGCGCAACTGCTCATCGCCAATTTTCAGGCTGATTAATACCAGCAGCATCAGTACCGAGGTGGCGCTGCTGACGAGGAAATTCGCCAGCGGCGTGAGGTTAAACAGCACCCCGGAAACGGAGGCAGCCAGCGCCCAGCCGAGCGATCCCCACATTCTCACGCGGCCAAACTCCACGCCGTAAAGGCGGCTGAAGCGATCGGCATAGGATTCGGATGCCGCCACGCCCGCATACCAGCCGAGGCTCAGGTACAGCGCACCAATAATGATGCCCATGGTGGTGTGACTCAGCAGCAGCGGCTGATAAACAAAGATAAAGAATGGCGCCATCAGCGCAGAGACGGCACAGACAAAATAGAGTAGCCATTTGCTCATGCCGATTTTATCCATGATGTAGCCGTAAACCGGCTTCATGATCACCGCAAACACGCCGTTGATGGCAAAGACGCTGCCGATAGTGATGCTATCGAGTCCGACCTTCTGGCTCAGCCACAGGGCGTAAAGCCCGAAGCTGGAGGACCAGGTGAAGAAGTAGAGGAAAATAAAGGTGCTCATTTTCACTTGCGCGCTGCGCGGGGTTGTTGCGTTCATCTCATTTTCCTCAGCTTCACGGCAGTTCAGTCAGGGAGAAGTGCGTTTCGTACGCCGCCGACGTCAGATGCATAACGCCCTGTTGCAGGCTGGCCTCCGGGCAATTTTCCGGGTCGTAATCCTGCTGATTACCGGCCCAGACGGCGCTTATCAGCAGATGTGTTCCAGGCGTTAATTCGCTCCGCAGCACCGGCACTGCGGCCCTGTCGGCAAACAGAAGATTGCTGTTTGGCGGGGTCAGCACGACATCGCCTTCGCGTTGAACAGCGCTCAGACAATGAATGGCGCTGGTGTCTTTTTCACCATGAAGGGCGCTGATGCCTGTGGTCAGCCGCTGTTCCGGTTGTGGGCGGAAGCAAAGGCTGAAGCCGCCTTCGGCAGTGTCCAGCTCGCGGGCTGTTTGCAGATGGTGAACGCGAATCTGCCACTCACCCAGCGCCGTGAGCCACGTATCGACGGTTACGTCGTGCCAGGGGCGCCAGAGGCTGTAAATTGTGTGACCCGACATGCTGACCTGCTCGCAGTCGCGGCGGCCGCGCCAGTAGTTGTCTTTTTCACTGAGCAGCAGCATTGAATCCGGCGAGGCGTGAGAAAGTCCAAAGCGCCCGCGTTCTACGCTGAAAGCAAAGCGCGTCGAATAGGCAAATTTGCAGTATTTCGCTTCCGTATTGACGAAGTTGTTGCGCTCCCACTGACCGGCGGTCAATAGCCATTCATGGTCGGGCTGGTGGACCAGAATTTGTGCGGCTCCAGGAATCGGATGTGGGGAATGGCGCGGTGGCAGGGCTTCCTCGTCGGCTTGCCAGAAGAGGCTATTTTCGCCTAATGCCAGCACCAGCACCGTTTTCAGCGCCCAGTACGGTGAGCCGGGCGCGTTGTAATCTTCCGCCATGATCAGATTTGGGTAGCTGTAGCCGACGCTCAGCACGCCGTCGCGGTCGAACGGCTGCTGCTGCATCCACCAGCGCAGATGGCGCAGGACCAGGCCTTTCAGAACGCCCGGTGAGTAGCTATCCAGCCCGGCAAAGGCGGCGGCGCTCCAGAACGCGGCCTGGGCAAAGCGATAGGTCAGACTGCGGCCAAACGGAATAGCCGCGCCGTCTTCGGCAAAGAAATGAATGAAATCATTGGCAAATACGGTGGCACGGCTTCGCAAAGTGGCACAGCGCTCCGGGTCCGCATCTTTCATCAGCGTGGCGTAGATCAGGCCGTAGAAGTGAAAACCCATCGAAATGTAGTAGTCACGCGGTCTGTCCGGACCGTCGCTATACCAGCCGTCGCCGAGCCAGTAGCGCTCCATGGCGGCAAAATGGCGCTCGATGGCCTCACGGTTAACCGGCATCCCGGCGTGTTGAAAGCCGAGCTGCACCAGAATCGGGAAAAAATGCCAGTTGTTGTCGGGAATGGTGGCGGTTTCGCTCTGCTTCAGCCACTGCCACAGATGCTGCTTTTCCTGCTCGCTGAAGTGGGCGAGTAGCGGCTTGTGGGCCAGCGCCAGCAGCAAACCGTATGCCGCCATTTCCACGACGCGCTGATCGCTGTGGCCAATCTCGCCCCAGTATTCCACGTGGGCCGGGTTAATACCGTTTTTGATGACCTGAATATAAAGCGACAGCTGCTCAGGCTCCTGACCGCCTGCCAGCAGAGGCGTCACGCCCCACAGCAAGCGCGAGAATGCCTCCATATTGGCAATACGCTGACCGTAATGGGTGGTGAAATTCGCCAGATCCACGCCGCTGTCGCGATTGTTGAAAAAAGGCGTGACGGCATTCAGCATTTCTTTTACCCAGCGGGTGAGGTCGCTGCGGTTTTGTAAGGGATTATCAAAGGTAATCTGTTCAGGTTGCACGAGGTCCTCCCGTTGGGCACGAGATGAATAAAAGTTATTGTTATTCATTTTTTTACCATCGGATGATGGCGGTGAAACCAAGCGTAGCCGCTTTTGTGAACGTCTCCGAGTGAGCCGCCTCACAAAACTGAACCGCTATTTTATTTTTTCTGGATTTTCCCTGAAGGGGGGCAATAAATTGTAAACCGTAGGCTAAAAATTTAATTCTGTTGTCATGGTGGCAAAATGGGCGACTCGCAGTTACTGGAAAGGATCACGCTTGAGCATCAGGCTATCTCTTTTAACCGGATGTGGGGCTCCAGCGCGCTGTACTATCACTGGCACCAGTGCGTGGAATTTCTTTATATTTCTCAGGGCTATGGCATCGTTGTGGTTGATAACCAGCATTATACCGCCCGGCCAGGACGGCTGTTTATCTTCCCGCCGTTTCGCCTGCATAAAGTGCACGTTGATGACGGCGAACGGAATCATTATCACCGTTCTACCATGCACATTGAGCAGTCGGCGGTAGAAAGTACCCTGCAACAGTTTCCCCGTTTTCAGGCGCAGTTTTCTCGCCTTGCCGCCTCCGGTGCGCCCGCTCAGGCTATCGATCTTCACCAACACGCTGACTATATGGAAACCATTCTGACGCGATTTGCGGCGCTTGACTGCCGGGAGCACTATCCGGCGGATGAGGTTGCCTTTCTGGTGATGCAGATAATGTCACTTTTGCCTGAACAATCGGCAGAGAACCGCCCGCAGCAGCAAACGGCGTCGGCACAAATCATGCAGTGGCTGGAGGAGCATTATGGGGAGAAGTTTTCGCTGGAGGCGCTGGCGGGCGATATCGGGCTCTCACGCAGCTACACGTCACGGATTTTCCGCCAGCAGACCGGCGGCAGCATTCATGAATATTTACTGACGCGCCGGCTGAAGCGCAGCTGTGATTTGCTGCGCACCAGTGAGATGAGCGTGGATGCGATTGCGACGAAGGTCGGTTTCCAGGACGTGACCTACTTCATTACCTGCTTTAAGCGCATGATGCATCAGACGCCGTTGCAGTATCGCAAGCAGGCCCGCCTGCGTATCAGCGTGCTTTGACTGCCTCTTTTCCTTTCAGTAGCTTGCGGACCCACAGTCGGTTTGGACTGAGACCAGCGAGCGTGGTCGCATCCAGCGGCAGAGGTTCATTACTCATCTGTGAGGCGAGAACTTCCGCCGCCAGCGGGGCAGAGCACAGCCCGCGGGAGCCCAGTGCGCCGAGCATAAACAGATTTTTGTGAACCGGCGCCGTAGGCGCGTGCTCCACGTCCTGCGCAAGCGTGGCGTAGCTTTCAAGGGTTTGCAGGTAGTCCGGCACGTTGCCGATCATCGGCAGGTGATCGCGGGTGGCGCAGCGCACGCCGCAGCGGGCTTTGCCCTCGCTGATATCGACTTCCTGCGGCCATTGCGCGTGCGGGAAACAGTCGATCAGACGCTGGCGATTGCGCTGCTGATCTTCCTCACTGTAAGCCATTTCCGTCTGTCCGCGATGATAGCTGGCACCGATGCAGTGCTGCTGAGTGCGTGGATTATGCGGCGTCAGATAGCCGTCATAGCACAACACCTGGCGTAACCTGGTCAGCTCAGGCGATGTGGGAATATGGCTGACCTGGCCGCCAACGGCGTACACCGGAAGGTCTGCGGTTTGTGTGAACTGGCCGATCTGATGCCCGTTGGCGAGGACTGCGCTTGCGTGGTGCTGCTTTTTACCGTCGGCGAAGTGCAGCGTCCAGCCGCTTTCCGTTGCTTCGAGATTTTCACAGCGGTGGTTCCAGCGCACGGTCAACCCGTTTTTACAGGCCAGCTCAATGGCTGCTGCCGTCAGCTGCGCCGGGCACAGCCAGCCGCCAAGCGGATACTGAATGCCTGAGCACCCGGTTTCGAGGCCGATGCTGTTCAGGGCGTTTTCTGCGGTGACTTCGGCGGCGATTTCCGCTGGCAGGCCGAGCGTCAGCATCCGGGCAATTTTCTGCGCGCTTTTTTCATCCCAGCCCAGCTGTGTCACGCCGCACCAGTCATGGTCAAACTCAACGGGAAGCGCATCGTACAGGCGGCGGGCGAAGGTAAACGCCGCTGGGAAGAACCTCGCCAGCGCCGGATCGTGAGCGGTTAATAAAGGATAAAGCGCGCCCTGACGGTTGCCGGATGCGCCCTGTGCCGGAATGGCGTCTTCACAATAGAGCGTGACCTGCCAGCCGCGGCGAAGCAGCGCGAGGGAGAGCATAGCGCTGGCAATGCCGCCGCCGATAAGGGCCGTTTCTCTGGTTTCACTGCCTGTACGGGCAAACCATGGCGCCCGGGGCTGTGCTGGCTGCGAGTCGTCACGATATCCGGTAAGCATTTCCCGTTTGCGGCCAAAGCCTTTGCTCTTTTGCATGCAAAAACCGGCATCAATCAGGCCACGGCGCACAAATCCTGCTGAAGTGAACGTCGACAGCGTGCCGCCCGGGCGTGCCAGTTTGGCCATGGCGTTAAACAGCGTCGGTGTCCACATGTCCGGGTTTTTTGATGGCGCGAAGCCGTCGAGGAACCAGGCATCCACCTGCTGATGGTGAGAATCGTCGAGCGTGTCGACCAGTTCGTTGATGTCGCCAAACCACAAATCGAGCGTGATGCGCCCTTCATCGAGCAGTAAGCGGTGGCAGCCGGAGAACGGCAGTGGCCAGAGGGCCTGGAGTTTCCCGGCAAGCTCTGCCAGTTCAGGCCAGTGCTGATGCGCGAGCTTAAGATCGTCCAGGCGCAGCGGGAATTTTTCAAAACTGATGAAATGTAACCTTTGCAGCGTAGCCTCAGGGTACGAGCCGCGAAACGCATTAAAGGCCTGCCAGAGCGTCAGGAAATTCAGTCCGGTACCGAATCCGCTCTCGGCCACCACGAAGTGAGCGCGATCGTGGCTGGCGAAGCGTTCAGGTAACCGGTTACCGCCCAGAAAAACGAATCTTGTCTCTTCCAGACCGTTATCGTTGGAAAAGTAGACATCATCGAAATCTCGGGAAACAGGTGTACCCTCATTGTTAAATTCGAGGTTGGCAGGTTGTATGGCGTTTTGTTTCACGTAAGTTACTCGCAAGGCAAGGCGTGGGGCGATCTTAGCGATGTGTGCCTGGCGGCGCAAATTTATACTTAAATTGTCTGATCGGACTTGTTCAGCGTACAAGTGTACGCTATTGTGCGACTCGACACTTTAATGAGTATGACTTACAGAGGTATTGAATGAAACGTGCAGTGATTACTGGCCTGGGTATCGTTTCCAGCATCGGTAACAACCAGCAGGAAGTCCTGGCATCCCTGCGTGAAGGTCGCTCTGGGATCACTTTCTCTCAAGAATTCAAAGATTCTGGTATGCGTAGCCACATCTGGGGTAACGTCAAACTGGACACCACGGGCCTGATCGACCGTAAAGTGGTTCGTTTCATGAACGATGCCTCTGTGTATGCTTTCCTCTCCATGCAGCAGGCTGTTGAAGACGCTGGCCTGAAAGCAGAAGATTATCAGAACAACCCGCGCGTAGGCCTGATTGCCGGCTCCGGTGGTTCTTCTAAAGCTCAGGTATTCGGCGCTGACGCAATGCGTAGCCCGCGTGGCCTGAAGGCAGTCGGTCCCTATGTTGTGACCAAAGCCATGGGCTCTGCGGTTTCCGCGTGCCTCGCAACGCCGTTTAAAATTCACGGCGTGAACTACTCCATCAGCTCTGCTTGTGCCACTTCCGCACACTGTATCGGTAACGCAGTAGAGCAGATTCAGCTGGGCAAACAGGACATCGTCTTTGCCGGCGGCGGCGAAGAACTGGGTTGGGAAATGGCCTGTGAGTTCGACGCAATGGGCGCACTGTCAACCAAATACAACGAAACGCCGGAAAAAGCGTCCCGTACTTATGATACGAACCGTGACGGTTTCATCATCGCAGGCGGCGGTGGCATGGTCGTGGTTGAAGAACTGGAGCACGCGCTTGCTCGCGGCGCACATATTTATGCAGAAATCGTTGGTTATGGCGCAACGTCCGATGGTGCTGACATGGTTGCTCCATCCGGTGAAGGCGCGGCGCGCTGCATGAAGATGGCGATGCACGGTGTTGATACCCCAATCGACTACCTGAACTCTCACGGCACATCTACGCCGGTAGGCGACGTGAAAGAGCTGGGCGCAATCCGTGAAGTCTTCGGCGACAACAGCCCGGCAATCTCTGCAACCAAAGCCATGACCGGTCACTCTCTGGGTGCTGCAGGCGTGCAGGAAGCTATCTACTCTCTGCTGATGCTGGAACACGGCTTCATTGCCCCAAGCATCAACATTGATGAGATGGACGAGCAGGCCGCTGGCCTGAACATCGTCACCCAGCCGACCGAACGCCAGTTGAACACCGTGATGTCTAACAGCTTCGGCTTCGGTGGCACCAACGCCACGCTGGTCATGCGTAAGCTGAAATAAGACTCAGGTCTGAACATGAAAAAGGAGCCGAATGGCTCCTTTTTTTACGTCTGAATGCAGCGATGCAGGCGACAATCAGGATGCGTAGCGTTGCACCTCTGGTTGTTCGAACAGCTGTCTGTGCAACATCTTCACGGCGCTATCGGCGCTATCACCGGGAAGCAGAACGCTGAGATTGTTCTCCCCTGCACCATGGCAAATCATGCGTACTGCGTAGCCTTCCAGCGGGGTAAACACGTCCCGACAGATGCTTTCGGACTGCGAAAGCTGATGGCCGACCAGCGTCATCAGCGCCAGCCCGCTTTCTATTTCCAGCTGGCAATGCGCCGCGAGCTTGGTCTGTAAGGATTCGAGCAGCATGCTGTCATCGCCGGAGGTTGCGCAGGTAGCGTCGAGAATCCAGGCTATGCCGCTTTCCGAAGTGCTCACCAGCTCCGCCTGCAGGTTATGCTCGGCCAGCAGAGAAAAAATACGGGCGTTGAAATCTACCGCAGGCTGCGCGTGCGGACGGCGGCATTTCACCAGCGTTTGCTTGCGGCGGACGGCAAGCGCCCGGTAGCCTGAAGGATTGTCTGTTTCGCGACAGACCAGCGTGCCGCCTGCGTCAGGGTTTTTACTCGATCCTACAAACACCGGGATATTTTTACGCATGGCGGGCATCAGCGTTGCCGGATGCAGCACCTTCGCACCGTAGGCCGCCATGTCGCTGGCTTCACTGAACGAAAGCTGCCCGATGCGCTGCGCCTGGGGCACGATGCGTGGGTCGGTGGTGTAGATCCCGGCAACGTCCGTCCAGATATCCACCCGGCGTGCGTTCAGCGCTTCACCAATCAGAGAGGCGGTGTAATCGCTGCCGCCGCGGCCAAGCGTGGTGGTATGCCCTTCAGCATCACTCCCGATAAAGCCCTGGGTGACGACAATGGCCGTTTCCAGATGAGGCAGCAGCCGGGTTTGTACCTGCTGCGCAATCATCGCCACGTCCGGTTCCGCGCAGCCAAAATTCGCGTCGGTGCGAATCACTTCCCGCGCGTCCAGCCATAGAGCATTCGCTTCGCGTTCGCGCAAAATCGCCGTGAACAGCTGGCTGGAGAGAAGTTCCCCATGGCTGACAAGCTCATCGCTCAGAGAAGGCGAAGCCGTCACAGCAGCCCGTTCAGCAAGAGCTGAGATGTTGCCAAGCAGCGCATCAACCGAGAGACGGACTGCGTCAGGTTTTTTCAGCGAGGAGAGGATGCCGTACGTGAGCGTACGAAGCGTCTCGATTTTGTCGATGCGATCCTGGGCCGTAAGCCCTTCGGAAAGCGAGACCAGAAGGTTGGTTACGCCTGAGGAGGCGGACAAAACGACTACACGGACTTGTTGATCGGCGAGGACGATACTGGCGCTGCGGTTCATTGCGTCAAAATCAGCAACGCTCGTGCCGCCAAATTTGGCCACGACAAAAGGGGAATAAATGCGTGTCATAACAATCTCATATCAGGGCGCCATCATGGATGGCAGAAAATTTCATTCTTGGCATAAGGGAAGCGTGCTTCGCCTTACGAGTGCTCCGCCCGCGGAGAACTCTGGTGACAACCCAGGAAATCTTCCTGTTGTCGATAACGTGTTTCGCCCGTCACACGTTACCGGTGTTTGCGCATTAATTTTTTATTACAACAACTGGATTATTAAAGCCGGGGGATAGTAAGTGATTTATTCCCGCGATGCGATATTTTTATGCCGTTCTAAGATAAATGATTCTTAAACAAAATTTCCTGTTGATAAGTTGTTACAAGTTTAAAGGTAAAAATCCGTAAATAGTTTATGAATCCGCAACTGGCGTGTGGTTTCTGTTTGCCTTCCTTTATAGAGATCCTATTCGCTTAATTAACGGCAGCTTTGTCGCCATTTTTAAACTTTGTCATTTAAGTTTCATCTTTTTGTTTTTGATTTATAAGGGAAAATTTTGTTTTGTAACTATGGGAAATTAATGATTGAGTCCGTTGTCAAAAGGGCATATATTAGCCGCGCCTTTTTTAGGCCAATCCCTTAACTATTATTCAATCCGGCGTCAGGTTAGCCGCGGTTGTAGGAGTGATATGATGACGGATAAAGTCCGTATTGATACTTTAAGTGCTTATTCATTACCGCAGAGCAATGATACCTATTTAACAAGACAGGCTGAGTTTGAGTCTAATGTCAGGAGCTATCCGCGTAAGCTGCCATTGGCGATTGCCAAAGCGCTGGGCGTCTGGATTACTGATGTAGAAAATAATCAATACCTTGACTGCCTTGCAGGTGCCGGAACGCTGGCCCTGGGTCACAATCATCCCGATGTGATTCAAAGCATTCAACGTGTCATCACAAGTGGCTTGCCGTTACATACGCTCGATCTGACTACGCCATTAAAAGACGAGTTTTCCGCTTATCTGCTCTCCCTTTTACCGGGCCAGGGCCGCGAATATTGCCTGCAGTTCACCGGCCCATCCGGTGCCGATGCGGTAGAAGCGGCGCTGAAGCTGGCGAAAAAAGTGACCGGTCGCTCCGGCATTATCAGCTTCTCCGGTGGCTACCACGGCATGACTCACGGCGCACTCTCTGTGACAGGCAACCTGTCGCCGAAAGAAGCCGTCAGCAACATGATGCCGGAAGTACAGTTCCTGCCGTATCCGCATGAGTACCGCTGCCCGCTGGGCATTGGCGGCGAGGCGGGCGTGAAAGCGCTGACTTACTATTTCGATAACCTGATTAACGACGTTGAAAGCGGCGTGCGTAAGCCTGCGGCGGTGATCCTTGAAGCCGTTCAGGGCGAAGGCGGCGTTAACCCGGCTCCGGCGGAGTGGCTGCAGCGCATCCGTAAAGTGACTCAGGAACACGGCATTCTGCTGATTATCGATGAAGTGCAGGCGGGCTTTGCGCGTACCGGTAAGCTGTTCGCTTTCGAACACGCTGGCATTGAGCCAGACATCATCGTGATGTCAAAAGCCGTCGGCGGTGGCCTGCCGCTGGCCGTACTGGGCATCAAGAAACAGTTTGACGCCTGGTCTCCGGGCCACCACACCGGCACCTTCCGCGGTAACCAGCTGGCGATGGCCACTGGCCTCACCACGCTGAAAATCCTCAAGGAAGAAGGCATTGCTGAACAGGTTGCCGCGAAAGGCGAGTGGCTGAAAGGTAAGCTGAAAGAGCTGCAAAAACGCTATCCGGTGATTGGCCACGTGCGCGGTCTGGGCCTGATGATCGGCATTGAGATCGTTAAGCCAAACGAAGCACAGGATCACATGGGCTGCTACCCGGCGGACGGTGAGCTTTCTGCGCTGCTGCAGAAAAAATGCTTCGAAGGCGGGCTGATCCTTGAGCGCGGCGGCCGAAACGGCTGCGTGCTGCGTCTGCTGCCATCGCTGCTCATCACTCGCGAAGAGCTGGAAATCTTCCTCGATAAATTTGAAAACGCCATGCTCAATGCTGGCGTGAAGCCGGTTTGACAGGAGTCGGAACGCCAATGTCAGAAGTGAACCCAATTCTGTCCGGGTCGGCGCAGAGCGTTGCCGCCTATCAGGAAGCGATCGAGCAGAGCACCCGGGCCGTTGTTGAATGGCTGAAGCAGCCTGAGATGTACCAGGGCAAAACCGTGGAGCAGCTGCGCGAGCGTATTCAGCTGGCGTTTACGTCGGAGGGCCTGGGCAACCAGGCCGCCATCGAGCGCGCCGTAGAGTATTTCCTGAAAGACAGCCTGTCGGTGCATCATCCGCAGTGCGTGGCGCATCTGCACTGCCCGAGCCTGGTGATAAGCCAGGCCGCGGAAGTGCTGATCAACGCCACCAACCAGAGCATGGACTCCTGGGACCAGAGCCCGTCGGCAACCATTATTGAGGTTAAACTCATTGAATGGCTGCGAGATCGGGTAGGGTATGCGGCAGGCGACGCGGGTGTGTTCACCAGCGGCGGCACGCAAAGCAACCTGATGGGGCTGATGCTGGCGCGTGACGCCTTCTTTGCCCGTCAGGGTCACTCCGTTCAGCAGCATGGCCTGATGGGGAACCTCAGCAAGCTGAAGGTGTTCTGCTCCAAAGAAGCTCACTTCTCAGTGCAGAAGAATATGGCGCTGATGGGGCTGGGCTACCAGTCTGTGACGCTGGTGGAAACCGATGCTTTCTCGCGCATGGACGTTACCGACCTGAAAGCCAAACTGGCGCAGGCGAAAGCGAACGGCGAACAGGTGATGGCGATTGTGGCTACCGCCGGCACCACCGACGCCGGTGCCATCGATCCGTTAACGGAAATTGCTGCGCTGGCCAGTGAAGAAAACATCTGGATGCACGTGGATGCGGCATGGGGTGGAGCACTGCTGCTGTCTGAGCACTATCGTCACTATCTGAACGGTCTGGAGCTGGCGGATTCGGTTACGCTCGACTTCCACAAGCAGTTCTTCCAGACCATCAGCTGCGGCGCCTTCCTGCTGAAAGACGCCCGCCACTACGAGCTGATGCGCTATCAGGCGGCTTACCTGAACTCTGATTTTGACGAAGAGCACGGCGTGCCGAATCTGGTGTCGAAATCCCTGCAAACCACGCGCCGCTTTGATGCCCTGAAGCTGTGGATGGGCCTTGAAGCGTTGGGTAAAAAGCAGTACGCCGCCATCATTGATAACGGCGTGACGCTGGCGCAGCAGGTTGCGGAATATGTGCAGGCACAGCCTGAGCTGGAACTGGTGATGACGCCGCAGCTGGCAAGCGTGCTGTTCCGCTTCCGCCCTGAGCAGCAGGATCCGGCTTTTGTCGCACTGCTGAACCAGCGTATCGGGGACGTGCTGCTGGCCTCCGGGAGCGCTAACGTGGGCGTGACGGAAGCGAACGGCATAACCTGCCTGAAGATGACGCTGCTGAACCCGACCGTTTGCCTCGACGACGTCAAGGTATTGCTGGCAAGCGTAAAAGAGACGGCGCAGAAACTCCTTACTGCCTGATTCATCCCGGCGGTATCAACGCCAGCCTCAGGTCATTGACCGGGCTGGCGTTTTTTTATGCCTGCTAAATGACTATCCACAGCAGAATCACCACCACGATTGCCGCGATAAGCATCAGGCCCGGGCGGGCAGACATCGCTTTTATCTGTTCGATAAACGGCGTGAACGGGTTATAAATCGGCTGAACATAGCGGGTGTCCAGCGTCTCCTGAGAGCGCTCAACGCGCCGCAGGAAGATCTGATTAAGCAAATCCTGGACCTGGGCTTGCGTCAGTACGGTGAGCGGTGCCGCCTGCCACGTCTGCTGAGCATAATCGCGCAGGGTGTTAAATTCCTGCGCGTCCAGCGGCTGCTTTAATGCTGCCTGAAGGCTGGTAAGCGTGGGAGCTGGCTGCTCGCTCAGCGTTTGACGCGCCTGTAGCC
Source organism: Scandinavium sp. UTDF21-P1B (assembly GCF_040750395.1). Classification (NCBI taxonomy): domain Bacteria; kingdom Pseudomonadati; phylum Pseudomonadota; class Gammaproteobacteria; order Enterobacterales; family Enterobacteriaceae; genus Scandinavium; species Scandinavium sp. UTDF21-P1B. Next base: position 167,236 of record NZ_JBFLVD010000017.1, on the reverse strand, counting down.
AGGTCATTAGCTGATTAAAATGCCTGGCGGGGATCAGCTCACCGGTTTTGACGCCGGAAAGTTCCAGCATCGACTGCCAGATGAGCTTACTGGATTCGCCCGTGGCGGCGGCCACTTTGGTGACCATCTGATTGAGCGTGTTGTGTTCGGCGGGCTGAAGCGGCCGGTCCGTTGCCGGACGCTGCTGCGGCTGCGGAATGGTCAACTGGTTGGTTTGCAGCAATTGCAAAACCGTTTTGAGCTGATCGGGCGTCAGCTGGCTCAGGGCAGTCTGACCAAACTGCTGACGGATAAAATCACTCACCGCCTGGCGATTGTTGCCCTGGCTCAGCAGCTCGGTGAGCTGGGCCACGACCTGACGCACTTCGTGAGTTTGCTGGGCGCTGGCGAGGCGCTGGTTGAGGTTCTGCTCCGCCGCCGGGAAGTGCCTTGAGAGCAGCTGCGCATCGTTTTTCAGACCTAAATCGTGCTTCATGCCGGCCCACACCCCGGCGCTTTGCTGCGAGGTCAGCGCGATAAGCCGCGTGATCAGACGTTCCAGCACCGTGCGCTGCTGCGTGGAGAGCGGCTGGTCGCCGAGCTTGCTGGTGGGTGGTGCTTCCCCCGGAGGGCGGGCGGGCAGACCTGAAATGGGTTGCGTCATGATAAATCCTGCATGTCCGTCGGTGTTCTCAAGGCTCAGTGTTACTGGCGGCAAGATTATGGCACACTTCCCCGGTTAACTCTCGTTTCAGACAGGTACAGTACCGTGAAAATCCTTGTTGATGAAAATATGCCCTATGCCCGCGAGCTTTTTAGCCGTTTGGGCGACGTAAAGGCGGTTCCGGGCCGTCCGATTCCTCAGCATGAGCTGGATGACGCTGATGCCCTGATGGTGCGTTCGGTTACCAAAGTGAATGAATCGCTGCTGGCAGGGAAAGGGATAAAGTTTGTCGGCACCGCAACGGCGGGTACCGATCATGTCGATGAGAAGTGGCTGGCGCAGGCCGGGATCGGCTTTTCCGCAGCGCCCGGCTGCAACGCCATTGCCGTAGTGGAATACGTCTTTTCCGCGCTGCTGATGCTGGCCGAGCGCGACGGCTTTGCCCTGAAAGATCGTACCGTGGGCATCGTGGGCGTAGGTAACGTCGGCGGTCGTTTGCAAAAACGTCTTGAAGCGCTGGGTATCCGCACCCTGCTTTGCGATCCTCCTCGCGCTGATAAAGGCGACGAAGGTGATTTCAGAAGCCTCGACGAGCTGGTCCAGCAGGCCGACGTCCTTACATTCCACACGCCGCTGTTTAAAGAGGGGCCTTATCAATCGCTGCATCTGGCGGACGAGGCGCTGATTTCGCGCCTGAAGCCGGGCTGCATATTAATTAACGCCTGCCGTGGACCGGTGGTGGATAACGCCGCGCTGCTGAAATGCCTCAAGGCCGGGCAGAAGTTGAGCGTGGTGCTCGACGTCTGGGAGCCGGAGCCGGATCTTAATACTGAGCTGCTTTCTCTCGTCGACATTGGTACTGCGCACATCGCTGGCTACACCCTCGAAGGGAAAGCGCGTGGCACTACGCAGGTGTTTGAGGCGTACAGCGAATTTATCGGCAAGCGCCACCAGATTGCGCTTGAAACGCTGCTGCCAGCCCCGGAATTTGGTCGCATCACGCTGCACGGTGACCTCGATCAGGCGACGCTAAAAAGGCTGGTGCATTTGGTGTATGATGTGCGCCGCGATGATGCGCCGCTGCGGAAGGTGGCGGGGATCCCGGGCGAGTTTGACAAGCTGCGCAAAAATTACCTTGAGCGCCGCGAGTGGTCCTCTTTGCATGTCCTGTGCGATGACGCAAAGAGCGCCGAACTGCTGAAAAATTTGGGCTTCAACGCCGTTCATCACGCCGCGCGTTAATGTCTTCTTAATACGCCCTGCCAGATACTCTGGCGGGGCGGCTATTTTATTTTGGAGTAAACCACCATGTCTGAAGGCTGGAATATTGCCGTACTGGGCGCAACGGGCGCCGTAGGTGAAGCCTTGCTTGAAACTCTTGCAGAGCGTCAGTTCCCGGTGGGCGAGATTTATGGCCTGGCGCGCAGCGAGAGCGCGGGCGAGGCGCTGCGCTACGAAGGCAAAACCCTTCGCGTGCAGGATGTTGCCGGATTCGACTGGACTCAGGTTCAGCTGGCGTTCTTTGCCGCGGGCGTTGAAGCGTCTGCTGCCTGGGCCGAAGAAGCTGCGAATGCGGGCTGCCTGGTGATTGATTTAAGTGGCCTGTTCGCTCTTGAGCCAGACGTGCCGCTGGTCGTGCCGGACGTGAACCCGTTCGTGCTGGCGGATTACCGCAACCGCAATATTGTTGCGGTGCCGGACAGCCTGACCAGCCAGCTGCTGACTGCACTGAAACCGCTGATCGACGAAGGCGGTCTGTCGCGTATTTCCGTGACCAGCCTGATGTCGGCTTCCGCGCAGGGTAAAAAAGCGGTGGATGCGCTGGCAGGGCAGAGCGCCAAGCTGCTGAACGGCATTCCGATTGATGAAGACGATTTCTTCGGTCGTCAGCTGGCGTTCAATATGCTGCCGCTGCTGGTGGATCGCGAAGGTAGCGTCACCGAAGAGCGCCGGATTGTCGATCAGGCACGCAAGATTTTGCAGGATGAAGGCCTGATGATTTCCGCCAGCTGTGTGCGTGCGCCAGTGTTCTACGGTCACGCGCAGATGGTTAACTTTGAAGCGATGCGTCCGTTAGCGGCAGAAGAAGCGCGTGATGCGTTCGAGCGCCAGGAAGATATTGCCCTGTCGGAAGCCACTGACTTCCCGACTCAGGTGGCCGATGCCTCCGGCTCTGCTCATCTCTCGATTGGCTGCGTGCGCAACGATTACGGCATGCCGGAGCAAATCCAGTTCTGGTCGGTGGCCGATAACGTTCGCTTCGGCGGCGCGCTGATGGCAGTGAAGATCGCCGAGAAACTGGTTCAGGAGTACATGTACTGATGTCTGAAGTGGAATCGCTGCCACGGTTTAAAATCGCGCTCGGTATCGAGTACGACGGCAGCAAATACTACGGCTGGCAGCGTCAGAATGAAGTGCGCAGCGTGCAGGAGAGGCTTGAAAAAGCGCTCTCCAAAGTGGCGAACGAACCCATCAACGTACTCTGTGCGGGGCGCACCGACGCCGGTGTCCATGGTACGGGGCAGGTGGTGCACTTTGAAACTCACGCTGAACGCAAAGATGTCGCATGGACGCTTGGAGTCAATGCCAATTTACCCGACGATATTGCCGTGCGTTGGGTTAAAGCCGTGCCGGATGATTTCCACGCCCGCTTCAGCGCGACCGCGCGCCGTTATCGCTACATCATCTACAATCAGCGGCTGCGTCCGGCGATTTTGGGCCAGGGCGTGACGCACTACTATCATCCTCTGGATGCCGAAAAGATGCAGCGTGCGGCCCAGAGCCTGCTCGGCGAGAATGACTTTACCTCGTTTCGCGCGGTGCAGTGCCAGTCGCGCACGCCATGGCGAAACGTGATGCACATTAACGTTGAGCGTTACGGTGCTTATGTGGTGGTGGATATTAAGGCCAATGCCTTTGTACATCATATGGTGCGGAACATTGTGGGCAGCCTGATGGAAGTGGGTGCCGGAAACCAGCCGGAGAGCTGGATTGCAGAGTTGCTGGCAGCGAAGGACAGAACGCTGGCGGCAGCGACGGCGAAAGCGGAGGGGTTATATCTCGTTGCGGTGGATTATCCGGAACGTTTCGACCTGCCAAAACCGCCAATGGGCCCGCTGTTTTTAGCGGACTAATGCAGTCACTTAAGGTTAAGCAACTATGGATCTGATTCGCTTTCTGATTGATTTTATTTTGCATATTGATGTGCATCTCGCCGAACTGGTCGCTCAGTACGGCGTTTGGGTTTATGCCATTCTGTTCCTGATCCTGTTCTGTGAAACGGGGCTGGTGGTGACGCCGTTCCTGCCGGGCGATTCGCTGCTGTTCATTGCCGGGGCGCTGTCCGCGCTGCCGACTAACGATCTGAACGTGCATCTGATGGTTGTGCTGATGGTCATTGCGGCGATTGTCGGTGATGCGGTGAATTACACCATCGGACGACTGTTCGGTGAAAAGCTCTTCAGCAACCCGAACTCAAAAATCTTCCGTCGCAGCTATCTGGATAAAACGCATCAGTTTTATGAGAAACACGGCGGCAAGACCATCATTCTTGCTCGTTTCGTGCCGATCGTTCGTACTTTCGCGCCGTTTGTGGCGGGAATGGGGCATATGTCCTATCGTCACTTTGCGACTTATAACGTGATTGGTGCGCTGCTGTGGGTGCTGCTGTTTACCTATGCGGGCTACCTGTTCGGTGACCTGCCAATTGTGCAGGAAAACCTGAAGCTGCTGATCGTGGCTATCATCGTGCTGTCGGTTCTGCCGGGGGTTATCGAGATTATCCGACACAAGCGCGCCGCAGCGAAGCAGGCAAAATAAACAACGGGCCCTGAAAGGCGGGGAAGTGGCAGCGGTTCGACCACTTTTTTATCCCATGTTCAGGGCTCTTATGTTTTAATGTGCAACATTTCATGGTCTGTAAGCCCTAAAAATGGCATTATTCGCCGCTTACAGCAAAAACTGGCATCGGCCAGGTTCAGGCAGAAAGGTTATCAATGAGCTGGATTGAACGAATTAAAAGCAACATAGCCCCCACCCGCAAGGCGAGTATCCCGGAAGGGGTATGGACCAAATGTGACAGCTGCGGACAGGTTCTGTACCGCGCCGAGCTGGAGCGTAACCTGGAGGTTTGCCCGAAGTGCGATCACCACATGCGAATGTCAGCGCGTAATCGCCTGCATAGCCTGATGGATGAAGGCACGCTCGTGGAGCTGGGTAGCGAGCTTGAGCCGAAAGATTTGCTTAAGTTCCGTGACTCCAAGAAATACAAAGATCGTCTGGCCTCTGCCCAGAAAGAAACCGGCGAGAAAGACGCGCTGGTGGTAATGAAAGGCACGCTGTTTGGCATGCCGGTCGTTGGCGCGGCATTTGAGTTCTCCTTTATGGGCGGCTCAATGGGTTCCGTTGTGGGTGCTCGTTTCGTCCGTGCGGTGGAATATGCGCTGGAAAACAACTGCCCGATGGTCTGCTTCTCCGCTTCCGGCGGTGCTCGTATGCAGGAAGCCCTGATGTCGCTGATGCAGATGGCGAAAACCTCTGCGGCGCTGGCGAAAATGCAGGACCGCGGTCTGCCGTACATTTCCGTTCTGACCGACCCGACCATGGGCGGCGTTTCAGCAAGTTTTGCGATGCTTGGCGATTTGAACATCGCTGAACCGAAAGCGCTGATCGGCTTTGCCGGCCCACGCGTAATCGAACAGACCGTACGTGAAAAACTGCCGCCGGGCTTCCAGCGCAGTGAATTCCTGATCGAGAAAGGCGCGATCGACATGATCGTTCGTCGTCCGGAAATGCGCTTTAAGCTTGCCAGCATTCTGGCGAAGCTGATGAATCTCCCGGCACCGAACCCGGATGCGCCGCGCGAAGCCGTGGTGGTACCGCCGGTACCGGATCAGGAACCAGAGGCCTGATAATGCAAAAGGGCAGGGCCAGACGGCGCTGCCCTTTTTGCTTGTGTTCACCGTTAACTATCGCGGGCATCATGGAAAAAGAACTGACTCCTCTCGCCACGTCGCCCCTCGCTACGTGGCTTTCTTATCTGGAACATCTGCACAGTAAAACTATCGATTTAGGGCTCGCTCGCGTGAGCGAAGTCGCAGCCCGAATGAACGTGCAGAAACCGGCCCCCTTTGTGTTTACCGTGGCGGGCACCAACGGCAAGGGCACGACCTGCCGTACGATTGAATCAGTGCTGACGGCAGCGGGCCTGAAAGTTGGCGTTTACAGCTCTCCGCATCTGGTGCGCTACACCGAGCGTGTGCGCGTGCAAGGGGGTGAACTGGCTGAGTCGGCACACACTGCATCCTTTGCTGAAATCGAAAAGGCACGCGGTGATATCTCCCTGACCTACTTTGAGTTCGGCACGCTCTCGGCGCTGTGGCTGTTTAAGCAAGCGCAGCTGGATGTGGTTATCCTTGAAGTTGGGCTCGGCGGACGCCTGGATGCCACGAATATTGTTGATGCCGATGTGGCCGTGGTGACGAGCATTGCGCTCGATCATACCGACTGGCTTGGGCCCGATCGCGAAAGCATTGGTCGTGAAAAAGCGGGCGTGTTCCGTGGTGGCAAGTCTGCGGTTGTCGGCGAACCCGATATGCCGCAAACCATTGCTGATGTGGCGCAGGAGAAGGGTGCTGTGCTGCTGCGTCGTGGTGTTAACTGGGACTATGACGTACAGAGCAACGGTTGGGCATTCCGAGACGCACAGGGCACGCTAAACGATTTGCCTCTGCCTCTGGTGCCACAGCCCAATGCCGCAACGGCGCTGGCGGCGCTACGCGCGAGCGGGCTCGATGTGAGCGAGCAGGCGATCCGGGAAGGTATCAGGAATGCGATGCTGCCGGGGCGTTTCCAGATTGTGAGTGAATCTCCGCGGGTGATTCTGGACGTGGCGCATAATCCGCATGCGGCGGCTTATCTCGCCGAACGTCTCAAAATGCAGCCTGCCGCCGGGCGCACGCTGGCGGTCATTGGTATGCTTCATGATAAGGACATCGCCGGAACGCTGGCATGTCTGTCTGACGTGGTGGACGGCTGGTATTGCGCGCCGCTGGAAGGGCCGCGCGGCGCCACGGCGGAACAGCTTGTGGAACATTTGCGGGATGGCGCAGTCTATGCCACTGTAGCGCAGGCGTGGCATGCCGCGATGGCGGATGCACGTCCGCAAGATACGGTGCTGGTGTGTGGTTCATTCCATACGGTAGCCCATGTAATGGATGAGATGGACGCGGGGAGAGCCGGTGGCGAGTAAGTTTCAGAATCGTTTAGTCGGAACCATTGCGCTGGTGGCGCTGGGCGTTATTGTGCTTCCGGGTCTGCTGGATGGTCAGAAAAAGCATTATCAGGATGAGTTCGCGGCGATTCCGCTGGTGCCAAAGCCTGGAGACAAAGACGAGCCGGATATGCTGCCCGCCGTGACGCAGGCGCTGCCTTCTCAGCCACCGGAAGGGGCGGCGGAAGAAGTTAGGGCCGGTGATGCGGCGGCACCGTCGCTGGATGCGTCGCGCTATGCGGCCAATAACAGCGGTAATGAGATGGACGAGACCGCACAGCCCGTGCCGCAGCCGAAGCCAAAACCGGTGGCGCCAAAGCTGCAGGTGCAATCGCCACCAAAACCTCAGCGTGATAATACCAGCCAGCAGCTTGCCGCTGCCGCAGAGGCTCCGCCGGCGCCACAGAAATCTGTCGCAGCGGATAAACCAGCACCAACGGGCAAAGCTTATGTTGTGCAGTTGGGGGCGTTGAAAAATGCCGATAAAGTAAACGAAATCGTCGGCAAGCTGCGCGGGGCGGGCTATCGCGTGTTTACCGCGCCGTCCACGCCGGTACAGGGTAAAATTACCCGAATTCTGGTTGGGCCGGATGCGTCGAAAGATAAGATGAAAGGCTCGCTTGGCGAACTGAATCAGCTTTCCGGGCTGAACGGCGTGGTGATGGGGTACAGCCCGAACTGAGGTTGAATTGCCGGATGGCGCTAAAGCTTGTCCGGCCGACAAAAACGGGCTGAACCATAGGTCGGGCAAACGTAGTTCCGCCCGGCAAAAGTGAAAGCAGGAGACATCATCGGCAGCCGTCGATGGGAGTGAATTAGCCCTTATAAGGCTAAAAACTCAGGTGGCGTTGAACGTTTTTTCAGCGCCATTTTTATTTGGGCGGGGAAAGGAAATCCCTACGCAAACGTTTTCTTTTTCTGTTAGAATGCGCCCCGAACTGGACGACAGGGCGTAAAATCGTGGGACGACTATGGTCTGGATTGATTACGCCATTATTGCGGTGATTGGTTTTTCCTGTCTGGTAAGCCTTATCCGCGGCTTTGTTCGTGAAGCATTGTCACTGGTAACCTGGGGTTGTGCTTTCTTTGTTGCCAGTCATTACTACACTTACCTGTCTGTCTGGTTTACGGGCTTTGAAGACGAACTGGTTCGAAACGGGATTGCTATCGCGGTACTGTTTATCGCGACGCTTATCGTCGGCGCTATCGTTAACTACGTTATCGGTACGCTGGTTGAAAAGACGGGCCTGTCGGGAACCGACAGGGTGCTTGGGATCTGTTTTGGTGCGCTGCGTGGAGTGCTTATCGTTGCCGCCATTCTGTTCTTCCTCGACACCTTTACCGGCTTTTCAAAAAGCGATGACTGGCAAAAGTCACAGCTGATCCCGCAGTTCAGCGTCGTCATCAGAATGTTCTTTGACTATCTGCAAAGCTCGTCGAGTTTCTTGCCCAAAGCATAAGCTTTGGGGAGTTCTGAACGAGGAAAATGACGTATGTGCGGTATTGTCGGTATCGCCGGTGTTATGCCGGTAAACCAGTCGATTTATGACGCGTTAACGGTGCTTCAGCACCGTGGGCAGGATGCCGCGGGCATCATCACCATTGATGCAAACAACTGCTTCCGTTTGCGTAAAGCCAACGGCCTGGTGAGCGATGTGTTTGGCGCCGTGCATATGCAGCGCCTGCAGGGCAATATGGGGATCGGTCACGTCCGCTACCCCACTGCAGGCAGCTCCAGCGCTTCCGAGGCGCAGCCTTTCTACGTTAACTCGCCTTACGGCATCACGCTTGCGCACAACGGCAATCTGACCAACGCCCACGAGCTGCGCAAGAAGCTGTTTGAAGAGAAGCGCCGCCATATCAACACCACCTCCGATTCTGAAATTCTGCTCAATGTTTTCGCCAGCGAGCTGGATAACTTCCGCCATTATCCACTGGAAGCCGATAACATTTTTGCGGCAATTGCCGCCACCAACCGCTTGATCCGCGGCGCTTATGCCTGCGTGGCGATGATCATCGGTCATGGCATGGTTGCCTTCCGCGACCCGAACGGGATTCGCCCGCTGGTGCTCGGTAAACGCGACATCGGCGATGGACGCATCGAATATATGGTGGCGTCTGAGAGCGTCGCGCTTGATACCCTTGGTTTCGAATTCCTGCGCGACGTCGCGCCGGGCGAAGCGATTTACATCACCGAAAAAGGGCAACTGTTTACTCGCCAGTGCGCTGATAACCCGGTGAGCAATCCATGCCTGTTCGAGTACGTTTACTTTGCACGCCCGGACTCGTTCATTGACAAAATTTCGGTCTACAGCGCACGCGTGAATATGGGGACCAAACTCGGTGAGAAGATCGCGCGTGAATGGGAAGATCTGGACATCGACGTGGTGATCCCTATCCCGGAAACGTCCTGCGATATCGCGCTGGAGATCGCCCGTATCCTGAACAAGCCGTACCGCCAGGGGTTTGTGAAGAACCGCTACGTGGGCCGCACGTTCATCATGCCAGGCCAGCAGCTGCGCCGTAAGTCCGTGCGTCGTAAGCTGAACGCTAACCGCGCTGAGTTCCGCGATAAAAACGTGCTGCTGGTGGATGACTCCATCGTGCGTGGTACCACTTCTGAGCAAATCATTGAGATGGCTCGCGAAGCCGGGGCGAAGAGAGTTTATCTGGCTTCCGCCGCGCCGGAAATTCGCTTCCCGAATGTCTACGGCATCGATATGCCAAGCGCCACGGAGCTGATTGCCCACGGTCGCGAAGTGGATGAAATCCGCCAGATCATCGGTGCGGATGGTCTGATTTTCCAGGATCTGAACGACTTGATCGACGCGGTGCGCGCCGAGAATCCGGACGTTCAGCAGTTTGAATGCTCGGTATTCAATGGCGTTTACGTGACCAAAGATGTGGATCAGCAGTATCTCGACTATCTCGATACGCTGCGTAACGACGATTCGAAGGCGCTCCAGCGTCAGAATGAAGTGGAAAACCTGGAGATGCACAACGAAGGTTAATCCCGACTACGCCCTCTTGCAGGAGGGCGTCTTTCCTTGCAACTCGCCGTAATTTACGGCACAGTCAGCCCCAGTATGAAGACAGGGCGCAATCATGAAACGACTCATTGTTGGAATTTCCGGTGCCAGCGGCGCGATTTACGGCGTTCGGCTGCTGCAGGTGCTGCGTGATGTCGCAGAGGTGGAAACCCATCTGATCATGAGCCAGGCCGCCCGCCAGACGCTCTCTCTGGAAACGCCTTTCAGCCTGCGTGAAGTTCAGGCGCTGGCAGATGTCGTGCATGACGCGCGCGATATTGCCGCCAGCATTTCCTCCGGTTCCTTCAAAACTGCCGGAATGGTGATCCTTCCGTGCTCAATCAAAACCCTGTCCGGCATTGTTCATAGCTACACTGATGGCTTACTGACGCGAGCCGCTGATGTAGTGCTGAAAGAGCGCCGTCCGCTGGTGCTGTGCGTGCGGGAAACGCCGCTGCACCTTGGGCATTTACGCCTGATGACTCAGGCTGCAGAGATAGGGGCCGTGATCATGCCGCCGGTTCCGGCGTTTTATCATCAGCCACAGACTCTGGATGACGTGATTAATCAGACTGTTAACCGCGTGCTGGATCAATTTGATATCACCCTGCCGCAGGAGCTGTTCACCCGCTGGCAAGGGGCGCAATAAGCGCACTAAGATAGTGCATCTTTTTGGTGCATGCGTTGCCGTCGGGCGATTTTGTAATCCCGATCAAATCCTCAACATTTAATCCCCTTTTTCACCGTTTAGCGCTGCGGTTTATTTGCCATTGCTGTTATCTTTCATTTCTAAGACAACTCCGCAACTATCTCATTAACACATTTAACGCTGTTTTTTTGAGCAGCTCGTTAAGGTGGCATAAAACGTGCAGAGCAGTTCTGCTACACACAACACAACGACATAACACGCAACAGCATCACGACACTTAAGGGTAATGTATGAAGAAGACAGTTCTGGCTCTCTCTTTAATGCTTGGGATCGGCAGTGCTTCCAGCGTCTTTGCTGCGCTGCCGCAGACTGTTCGTATCGGGACTGACGCCACCTACGCTCCGTTCTCTTCCAAGGACGCGAAAGGGGATTTTGTCGGCTTTGATATCGATTTGGGTAATGAGATGTGCAAGCGCATGCAGGTGAAATGCACCTGGGTTGGCAGCGATTTCGATTCCCTGATTCCGTCCCTGAAGGCGAAGAAAATTGACGCCATCATCTCCTCTCTCTCCATCACCGAAAAACGCCAGCAGGAGATTAATTTCTCCGAGAAACTGTATGCTGCTGACTCGCGACTGATCGCGGCGAAAGGTTCGCCGATCGTGCCAACTATCGAATCGCTTAAAGGCAAGCACGTGGGCGTATTGCAGGGCTCTATTCAGGAAACTTACGGCAACGACAAATGGCGTAGCCAGGGCGTCGACGTGGTGGCCTATCAGAACCAGGACCTGATTTATTCTGACCTGGCTGCTGGCCGCCTGGATGCTGCTTTCCAGGATGAAGTCGCCGCGAGCGAGGGCTTCCTCAAACAGCCTGCCGGGAAAGACTTTGCTTTTGCGGGCCCATCCGTGAAGGACAAAAAATACTTCGGTGACGGCACCGGTGTCGGCCTGCGTAAAGATGATACCGAGCTGAAAGCGGCTTTCGACAAAGCGTTCGATTCGCTGCGCAAAGATGGCACCTACGACAAGATGGCGAAGAAGTACTTCGACTTTAACGTCTACGGTGACTAAGACTGTCCTGGCCCGGGTAACCGGGCCTTGCGGGCTGAGCAGTTATCTATACATGTGCGGCATAACCGGGTTTTGCTTTTTGGTGGTGCAATTGATGCACTAAAATGGTGCGATAATGCATAGTTAAGCATCTTTCATGCAAAAAAGTGCGTACTTGCCCCGATAACCTTTTGCCTTATCCGCATGAATGGTGGCACGATAACTGCTCTGATACTTCTGATTACCCGTTAAATGACAGTCTGTTGAGGATGGTTATGAAAAAACTGGCGTTGTCTCTTTCTCTTGTGCTGGCACTTTCCAGCGTTTCTACGGTCTTCGCAGCCATTCCGCAGAAAATCCGCATTGGCACAGATCCGACTTATGCTCCCTTCGAATCCAAGAATGCGCAGGGTGAACTGGTTGGTTTTGATATCGATCTGGCTAAAGAGCTCTGTAAGCGTATTAATACGCAATGTACCTTCGTTGAGAACCCGCTGGATGCGCTGATCCCGTCGCTGCAGGCGAAAAAAATCGACGCCATTATGTCCTCACTCTCCATTACGGAAAAACGCCAGCAGCAGATTGCCTTCACCGACAAACTCTATGCCGCAGATTCTCGCCTGGTGGTGAAAAAGGGCAGCCCGGTCACGCCGGACCTGGCCACGCTGAAAGGTAAACGCGTGGGCGTTCTTCAGGGCACCACACAGGAAACCTATGGCAACGAGCACTGGGCACCGAAAGGCATCGAAATTGTCTCCTATCAGGGCCAGGACAACATCTATTCTGACCTGACGGCCGGGCGCATTGATGCCGCGTTCCAGGATGAAGTGGCGGCAAGCGAAGGGTTCCTTAAGCAGCCGGTTGGCAAAGATTATCAGTTTGGCGGCCCGTCTATTAAGGATGAAAAACTGTTCGGCGTGGGGACCGGTATGGGCCTGCGTAAAGAGGATAACGAACTGCGTGTTGCCCTGAATAAAGCTTTTGCCGAAATGCGCGCCGACGGCACCTACGACAAGCTGGCGAAGAAGTATTTCGATTTTAACGTATACGGCGAGTAATTGCCGTTTTCACCGTGAGCGCCGACGTTCCCGGGGCTCGCGGTGGTTTGACTGACAGGACAGGCTCAATGCTGTACGGGTTTTCACAAGTCATATTACAGGGTGCGCTGGTCACCCTTGAGCTGGCCCTTAGTTCCGTCGTGCTGGCCGTGCTCATTGGCCTGGCGGGGGCTGCGGGCAAGCTGTCCGGCAATCGTGCGCTGGCGCTGCTGTTTGAAGCCTACACCACGTTAATTCGCGGCGTACCGGATCTGGTGCTGATGCTGCTTATCTTCTACGGCCTGCAAATTGCCCTGAACAGCATTACCGATGCTATGGGGCTGACGCAGTTCGATATCGATCCGATGATCGCCGGTATCATTACTCTTGGTTTTATCTACGGCGCTTATTTTACCGAAACCTTCCGTGGGGCGTTTCTCGCAGTGCCCAAAGGACATATTGAGGCCGCAACGGCGTTTGGCTTTACTTCCAGGCAGACGTTTGTGCGGATCCTCTTTCCGGCCATGATGCGCTTTGCGCTGCCCGGAATCGGCAACAACTGGCAGGTTATTCTCAAAGCGACGGCGCTGGTTTCTCTGCTTGGCCTGGAAGACGTGGTGAAAGCCACGCAGCTTGCCGGGAAAAGTACGTGGGAACCGTTCTACTTCGCTATCGTCTGCGGCGTGATTTATCTGGTGTTCACAACGGTCTCTAATGGTGTGCTGCTTCTGCTCGAGCGTCGCTATTCCGTGGGTGTGAAGAGGGCTGACCTGTGATCGAGATTATTCAGGAGTACTGGAAGTCCCTGCTGTGGACCGACGGCTATCGCTTTACCGGCGTGGCGATCACGCTTTGGCTGCTGATTTCTTCCGTGGTGATGGGCGGGATTCTGGCGGTGTTCCTCGCCATTGGTCGCGTCTCCAGTAACAAATACATTCAGTTTCCGATTTGGCTGTTCACCTATATTTTTCGCGGTACGCCGCTCTACGTTCAGCTGCTGGTCTTTTATTCAGGGATGTACACGCTTGAAATCGTGAAAGGGACAGAACTGCTGAATGCTTTTTTCCGCAGCGGCCTGAACTGTACGGTGCTGGCGTTAACGCTTAATACCTGCGCTTATACCACAGAGATTTTTGCAGGGGCCATACGATCGGTTCCGGCAGGTGAAATTGAGGCGGCTCGCGCCTATGGTTTTTCCGGCGTGAAACTCTACCGCTGCATCATTTTGCCTTCGGCGCTGCGTATTGCGCTTCCGGCCTACAGCAACGAAGTGATTCTGATGCTGCACTCCACGGCGCTGGCTTTTACCGCGACCGTGCCAGACCTGCTGAAAATTGCCCGTGATATTAACTCCGCAACCTACCAGCCGTTCACCGCGTTCGGCATTGCTGCGGTGCTGTATCTGATTATCTCTTATGTGCTGATTAGCCTGTTCCGTAAAGCGGAAAAACGCTGGCTGCAACATGTGAAACCCTCTTCGACACACTGAGAACATCATGCCTGACAACAAACTAAACGTTATCGATCTGCACAAGCGCTACGGCGAACATGAGGTGCTGAAAGGGGTATCACTGAAGGCCAATGCGGGCGATGTGATCAGTATTATTGGCTCGTCCGGCTCAGGAAAAAGTACCTTCCTGCGCTGCATCAACTTTCTCGAAAAACCGAGCGAAGGCAATATTGTGGTCAGCGGGCAGACGATTGGTCTGGTGCGCGACAAGGACGGCCAGCTGAAAGTGGCGGATAAAAACCAGCTGCGCCTGCTGCGTACCCGCTTAACGATGGTGTTTCAGCACTTCAACCTGTGGAGCCACATGACGGTGCTGGAAAACGTTATGGAAGCGCCGATTCAGGTGCTCGGCCTCAGCAAGCAGGAAGCGCGTGACCGCGCGGTCAAATACCTGGCAAAAGTGGGCATCGATGAGCGCCAGCAGATTAAATATCCGGTGCATCTTTCGGGCGGCCAGCAGCAGCGTGTCTCCATCGCGCGAGCGTTAGCCATGGAGCCTGAAGTGCTGCTGTTTGATGAACCCACCTCCGCGCTCGATCCTGAGCTGGTGGGGGAAGTGCTGCGCATCATGCAGAAGCTGGCGGAAGAGGGGAAAACCATGGTGGTGGTGACGCATGAGATGGGCTTTGCCCGCGATGTCTCTTCCCACGTGATTTTCCTGCATCAGGGGCGGATCGAAGAAGAAGGGCATCCTGATGAGGTATTCGGTAATCCGAAAAGCACCCGTTTACAGCAGTTTCTTAAAGGTTCTCTGAAGTAAAACTCTCCCCTCGTCTGCATGGCGAGGGGCCTTATTTTACCCGCCGATAGACCCAGTCGTCGTAAAATACGCCGTTTATCTCAACAGCCTTTTCCAGAACCTGCTCGCGCACAAAACTCAGCTTTTCCAGCAGCCTCACCGAGCCGCTATTTTCTGCCAGCACCCAGGCGTTAATGGCGGAAAGCCCAAGTGTGCAAAAACCATACTCACAGACGGCGCTCACGGCCTCTTGCGCATAACCTTGCCCTTGTGCCTGCGGCAATAGCGCGTAGCCAATATCCGCTTCCCGTTGATTCGCTGAGCTGATTTGTAATCCAACGTCTCCTACGGCTTCACCCTGTCTGTCTCGAATAATAAAAATGTTTCCACCCAGACGTGAGTTGAATTTCAGCCTGATAGCTTCCTCAGAAAGCAGCGCCCCCATAAAGCGCGTCACTTGCGGATCGCGACGTAGCGTCAGGAAACAGGGCCAGTCAGCTTCACGCAGTGGAGAAAGCGTCAGTCGTGATGTGATGAGCTCGGGCATTTGGTTCCTGAATCATTGAGTAATGGCGGCGGTATTTTGCTGTTCAAGCTGCTGGAGATAGTGCATTACCCTGTTTTTTTCGAGCGAAGAGCGGAGCTGTAACGCAAGGTTCAGGCTGTCCAGGATGTGTGCATTGGCAATCAGCGGGGATTCCGCTGGTATACGACCTTCGCTTGCCAGCCAGTCAACAACGGTGCGCCAGTGCCAGAGAGGAGAGTTGCCTTTAACGCGCTGCACCGGGCCAGGAAACTGGCGTGAGCCCCTGGTGCCATCTTTAAGCAGAGCGATAGCCTGTCGGGTGAGGCCTGTCAGCTCAGCGATGTCGCTGAGCCCGACGAGGGTTGAATCGACCGACTCCACGCGGGCGCCCAGCCCGGCGGATTCAATGTTATTGACGGCGGAGAGCACGGCCTGAGCCAGGCTTTCGCTTTGCCGATCGAAATCGAGGTAGACCGAGGTGCCGTAGAAACAGATCAGCGCATCGTCGCAGCCTGCGGTAAACAGGGCGTCTTCAAGCCCTTGTGTGTCGGCGGTGACGCCTGAAAGCGTCAGAGTAAAATTGAACAGCGGCATAAGTGGCTCCCTGGAGTTTTTCTGGCTTTTTAGGTTTCAGGTTCGATGGCAAGTGGCAAACAGCTTTCGACCTTTCTGATGATTTGCCTGGCATGATGTTGCGGACTGCCGGGCGTAGACCAGATACTCATCATGTGCTGGCGATGTTCGGGTATGCCGCACTTCAGGCGTCCATAGCAGTGTGAACTGTTACCACCTGAAGTAAAAATCCAGCCCTGAGACTCGGCATAGCGAATTGCTGTACGAATGTGTTTATCAGGATGTTCCTTCATCATTCTTTCCTGTGCAGTATGCATAGTGAGTTGACGCATGTCAACATTCTTGTTGCGCAAAAAAACATCGCTGCGCAAACGGAGAGAGTACGCGTAGTCAGGGGAAATAAGATCGGCGTAAAGCGAAAATGGGTAGGGAAATTAACGAATTGCGGCCAGCATTCCAGCGCTATTGCAAACGTTGCACTGGAATGTACCGTCAGAGCGTGATGGGGTTACCTTCAGGCAAGCACGTCTGCCAGCGCTTCCTCAAGATCGTACCAGCGAAAGGCAAAGCCTGAATCCTCCAGTCGTTTCGGCAGCGCGCGTTGGCCGCCTAACACCAATACGGAAGATTCGCCCATTAGCAGTTTTACCGCCATGGCCGGAGCGCGCAGAACGGCAGGGCGATGCAGGGCGTGCCCGAGCGCGTGGGCGAACTGCTCATTACGCACCGGATAAGGGGAAACCAGATTGAACGGGCCGCGCAAATCATTATTCAGCAGCCACAGGATCCCGTTTACCATATCGTCGATGTGGATCCATGCCAGATATTGCCGACCGTTACCCATCGGGCCGCCCAGGCCAAGCTTGAAGGGAGGCACCATTTTGCCGAGGATGCCGCCTTTTGGCGCTAAGACCACGCCGGTACGCAAAAGACAAACGCGGGTTGTGTCACTCTGTGCGCCGCAGGCGATTTGCTCCCAGCGAGCGCATAGCTTGTGGGTAAATTCGTTATGAGGTGGCTCTTCTTCCGTGACGACAACTTCGCCAAGATCGCCATAATAACCGGCAGCTGAACCTGAAATCAGTACGCGCGGCGGCTGATCGCTTGCGGCAAACAGATCCACAAGTTTTTGGGTGATTTGCCAGCGGCTGTTGCACAGGCGCTGTTTTTGTTCTTCGGTCCAGCGCTTATCGGCAATGGGCTCTCCGGCGAGATTAATGACGGCATCAATGCCGTCAAGCGTGCTGCGCGCGTTGAGTCCTTTCCAGAACTCAACGCGCGCATCCAGCTGCTGACGTGCTTTGTCAGGGCTGCGGGTAACGACAATAACGTTGTGTCCTGATTCCAGCAGGCGTGGAATCAAATGACGGCCTATCAGGCCGGTGCCACCGGTAATCAGGATCTTCATACCCCCTCCGGGTTGTACTTAACGCCGCCAGCTCATGGTCATGGAGACGGAGTCGGCATACCGCAGCGCGTGAAGTTTATCGATTTCTACTTCAGCATAAGTGACCCAGTGATGTTCGCATGCGATGTTGAGCACATCCTGAGTTAATTTTTCCAGCAAAGAGAATCGGTTGTTTTCCACATGCCCGATGATGCGTTTGGTAATCGTGCGGTAATTCAGCGCATCGTTGATGTCTTCACTTTCCCTCGCGTTTTCCGCCGGGTAGTGGATGGTCACATTAATGACGATATCCTGGCGATTAGCGATTTCTTCTTCTTTGATGCCGATAAAGGTACGCAGGCGCAGGTTCTTGATACGAATAATGGCGTCTGGCTGAGACATTGCAGGCTTCCTCCTTGTTGTTATCCCGGCCATGATACACAAACTCCCTTTATTACGCGTGGACCTTCTGCATAGCCCGTTCGGTTGCCGGGCGCTGGCGAATGCGCTCAACCCAGTTGTTCACGGCCGGGAAGTTTTGCAGATCGATGCGCTGGCGCTGATGGGCATTGATCCACGGCCAGCAGGCGATATCAGCAATGCTGTAATGCTCACCGCCAAGCCAGGGGCAGGTTTCCAGACGTTTGTTCAGCACGTTATAAAGACGCTGGGTTTCAACCTGATAGCGTTCAATGGCGTAGGGGACAGGCTGCGGGGCGAAATGGTTAAAATGATGGTTTTGTCCAAGCATTGGCCCCAGACCGCCTACCTGCCAGAAAAGCCACTGCAGCGTTTTATGTCTTTCCCGCAGCTCACCGCTTAATAGTTTTCCCGATTTTTCCGCCAGGTAGAGCAGGATTTCACCTGATTCAAACAGGCTCAGCGGTGCGCCGCCGTCGGCGGGAACATGGTCGACAATGGCAGGAATTTTATTGTTTGGGGAAAGCGAAAGAAACTCCGGGCGAAACTGGTCGCCTTTACTGATATCTACGCGAATGATGCGGTACGCGAGCTGGGCTTCCTCCAAAAAAAGCGTAATTTTGTGGCCGTTTGGCGTAGGGGCGTAATAGAGGTCAATCATTTTAACTCCCGGATTTGGGTTATTTTCATGACAACAGGAGTATAGGTGCTTAAGACAATTGTGTGAGTTTTCATCAAGTGACAGCTTCACAAAGACGCGATATGTTGATGTTTCTCCCCGCAAACCGTTGAGGAAGCTATGACTCGTCCTGTGATTACGCTGTGGTCCGATGCCCATTTTTACTCGCCGTATGTGATGTCCGTGTATGTTGCTTTACAGGAAAAAGGACTGACGTTTAGCCTGAAAACGGTTGATTTGAACAAAGGTGAACACTTACAGGCGGGCTGGAAAGGATACGGCTTAACCCGTCGCGTGCCGCTGCTGGAAGTGGATGCCTTTGAGCTGTCCGAGTCCTCGGCCATTACTGAATTCCTGGACGAGCGTTTCGCGCCGCCGCAGTGGGAACGGCTCTATCCTCACGATATTGAAAAGCGTGCCCGTGCCCGGCAAATTCAGGCGTGGCTGCGCAGTGACTTGATGCCAATCCGTGAAGAGCGTTCCACCGACGTCATTTTTGGCGGTGTGAAAAAGCCTGTGCTGACGGCAAACGGCCAGGCCGCCGCCGCAAAGCTGTTCGATACAGCAGGCGCGCTGTTGTCACACGGTAAACCCAATCTGTTTGGTGAATGGTCGATTGCTGATACCGATCTGGCGCTGATGCTGAACCGGCTCGTCCTCAACGGTGACGACGTCCCGGAAGCGCTTGCCGATTACGCGGCATTCCAGTGGCAGCGCGCATCAGTCCAGCGATTCGTCGCGCTGTCAGCTAAACACGCAGGCTGAACCGGGCAGGATAATCCGTTAATATAGTGCGGTTTTTCGTGGAGGAATAATTGATGAAACTGATGTTTGCGTCAGACATTCACGGCTCCTTGCCCGCCGCTGAACGCGTACTCTCTCTGTTTGCTCAAAGTGGGGCGCGCTATCTGGTTATCCTGGGAGATGTGCTTAATCACGGCCCGCGCAATGCTTTGCCAGAAGGGTATGCTCCCGCCGATGTCGCAACGTGCCTGAACAGCGTTGCCGACAGGATTATTGCCGTGCGGGGCAACTGCGACAGTGAAGTGGATCAGATGCTGCTGCACTTTCCCCTTACCGCGCCGTGGCAGCAGGTGCTAACGTCCAGTCAACGCTTGTTTTTGACGCACGGTCATCTGTTTGGCCCGGACAACGTGCCAGCCCTGTCCGCTGGCGATGTGCTGGTTTACGGCCATACTCATATTCCGGTCGCCGTTCGTAAAGGGGAAATCTTCCACTTTAATCCTGGCTCCGTGAGTATCCCAAAAGGCGGCTACAGCGCCAGCTATGGCATGATGGAGAGCAATAAACTGCGTGTTTTAGCACTCAATGATCAACGCGTTATTGCAGAGGTCGCAATTAATCCGTAATTTACCCGACAACCGTAAACGCGCCGTGAGAGCGCTTTTAAAGAGAAGGTTTCCTGATGGTGGAGCAGAATTTGGCAAGCACAGAATGGGTGGATATCGTTAACGAGGACAATGAGGTCATTGCCCAGGCCAGCCGTGAGCAAATGCGTGCGCAGTGCCTGCGTCATCGCGCTACCTACATTGTGGTTCATGACGGTATGGGAAAGATTCTGGTGCAGCGCCGTACTGAAACCAAAGATTTCATGCCGGGAATGCTGGATGCCACAGCGGGCGGCGTGGTGCAGTCAGATGAAGAATTACTGGATTCTGCGCGCCGTGAAGCGGATGAAGAGCTGGGTATTGCCGGTGTCCCGTTTGCCGACCACGGTCAGTTTTACTTCGAAGATAAGCATTGCCGCGTCTGGGGCAGCCTTTTTAGCTGCGTCTCGCACGGCCCGTTTGCGTTGCAGGAAGAAGAAGTGAGTGAAGTATGCTGGCTGACACCGGAAGAGATCACCGCGCGCTGTGATGAATTCACACCGGATTCCCTGAAGGCGCTGGCGCTGTGGATGAGCCGCAATGCCAACAACGAAGCGCAAAAAGAAGAAGAAATCGAGTAATATTCAACAGCTGTCCCGCAGGCATAAGCGTGCGGCGATGGCGCTTTTTTCCTCCCACTCTTGATCGTTCAGACGCGCCAACAGCGCGCGTCCTGCTTCAATCCCAATCTGTCGGTGCGGTACCGAAATGGTGGTCAGCGGCGGCTGACACACGCGGCTGACGTCGCTGTCGCCGAAACCCACAATCGCCAGCTCGTCCGGCACCTTGATACGTCGACGCTGGCACTCGTACAGCGCACCACAGGCTAATTCATCCGAAACGCAGACCAGCGCATCCAGCTCCGGCCAGGCCAGCAGAAACTCCGGCAGCTGTGAGGCCCCGGTGGAGAAGGTGGGGGGCTGTGCGGCATTAATGACTCGCGTAGGGGACATATGATGGCGCAGCATCGCTTTATACCAGCCCTGCAGGTGCTGCTGAAAGATCCACTGCTCCTGGTTGGCGCACAGCAAACCAATATTCTGATATCCGCGCTGAATCAGCATTTGCGTCAGCTCGAACATCGCTGCGACGTTATCAATACCGATATTCATATCGAGTGGGTCGGCGCGCTTTGCGCCAATTTCCATCACGGGAATCGAGCTGTTCTCCAGCCACTGGCGGGAGGTATCGCTGTGTTCGACGCTGAGCAGAATGGCTGCGGCTATGTTTGAGGCGAGTAACGTCTCCAGCAGTTTTTCTTCCTGATCGAGATGGTGACGGGATTCCGCCAGCATGATTTGATAGCCCGCAGGCTGAAGCACCTGTTGTAACCCGGCGAACATCTCCGAGCAACCGGATTCGGCCAGGCTTGGCACCACCATGCCGATGGTCCATGAGGATGCCGAGGCCAGCGCGCTGGCCGCCAGGTTTGGCATATATCCCAGTGTCTGCACCGCGGCTTCAATCTTTTCCCGCAGCTTATCGGAAACCTGCTCCGGCGTGCGCAAAGCACGGGAAACGGTCATTGTTCCCACGCCAGCCAGCTGTGCCACATCTGCCAGCGTGACTTTTCCGGTGCCGCGGCGTTTTCGGGTCAGAGACATGCTTCTTCCTGATTGAAATCTCGTTTTGAAAGTGCATGCAGTATACGCCTGAAATCCCTCTTTTTGCTGAGTTATTACAGCTTGTTCACATTTTGATAGCGCTATCACAAATTTGATACAGCCTTTTTTGGTAGCGCTATCTTTGTGACTATCATCACAGTCAGCCCTTAAGGCCTTGCATAAAGTTTGTCCACCTTACCACTGCAGGAGTTGATCATGCTGAGTCAATGGATCCACGAAGGGACGGTGCGTTTACAGGAAAGCGTAGAAAGCTGGCCGCAGGCGCTGGAAATCTGTGCTCAGCCGCTGCTGGATGCGCAAACGATCGTGCCGGAATACATTACGGCCATTATCGAACAGCACCATAAGCTGGGGCCCTATTACGTACTGGCTCCTGGCCTCGCGATGCCACATGCTCGCCCGGAAGAGGGGGCAAAAGGGTTAGGTCTTTCGCTTCTGAAGCTGCAACACGGCGTTAATTTTGGCTCAGAAGAACACGATCCGGTTGACCTGATTATTATGCTCGCGGCACCGGATAAACACAGTCACATTGAAATGATTTCATCTCTCGCGGAGCTCTTTTCCAGCGATGAAGATATGCTGTTGCTGCACCAGGCGAAAACCTTTGAGGAGATTAAAAATATAATTTCACGCTTCTGATTGTTTTTTATTACCCCTGACTTCTGACATTTTATCTTCGGGTAAAGTGCGGGCTGACTCTACATTAAATAAGGTAACAATAATGAAAATTATGGCGATTTGCGGCTCCGGCCTGGGCAGCAGTTTTATGGTCGAAATGAATATTAAAAAGGTGCTTAAAAAACTCAATATTGAGGCTGAGGTAGAACATTCTGACCTTTCATCCGCCACGCCCGGTGCGGCCGATCTCTTTGTTATGGCAAAGGACATTGCCGAAAGCGCCAGCGTGCCAGACCATCAGCTGGTGGTCATCAGCAATATTATTGATATCAATGAACTGGAAAATAAGCTCAGCGCTTATTTTGCCAGCCGTTAATCATCCATCCGCATTGAGTGAGGGGCCATTATGTTTATCCTCGAAACGCTTAATTTTGTGGTCGATATTTTAAAAGTACCTTCAGTGCTGGTAGGGTTAATTGCGCTGATTGGTCTGGTTGCGCAGAAAAAATCATTTTCTGATGTGGTTAAAGGCACGGTAAAAACGATTCTCGGCTTTATTGTGCTGGGCGGTGGTGCGGGCGTATTAGTTGGCTCGCTGAACCCGCTAGGTGGCATGTTTGAACACGCTTTCAGCATTCAGGGGATTATCCCGAATAACGAAGCCATCGTCTCTATCGCGCTGGAAAAATATGGTGCAGCCACGGCGTTAATCATGGCCTTTGGTATGGTGGCGAACATCGTTGTCGCACGCTTTACCCGCCTGAAATACATTTTCCTGACCGGCCATCATACCTTCTACATGGCCTGTATGATTGGCGTGATCCTGACGGTGGCGGGCTTCGAAGGTATTGGTCTGGTGTTCACCGGATCGCTGATACTCGGGCTCATTATGGCGTTTTTCCCGGCAATTGCGCAGCGCTACATGAAGCGTATTACCGGCAATGATGATATTGCGTTTGGGCACTTCGGTACGCTTGGCTACGTGCTGTCTGGCTGGATTGGCAGCAAAGTAGGTAAAGGTTCGCGCTCAACTGAGGAGATGAACCTGCCGAAAAACCTGAGCTTCCTGCGAGACAGCTCCATCTCCATTTCGCTGACCATGATGATCATCTACCTGATTATGGCGGTTTTCGCAGGGCGCGAGTATGTCGAAGCCACCTTCAGTAGCGGTCAGAACTATCTCGTCTACGCCATCATCATGGCGATCACCTTTGCGGCGGGCGTATTTATCATTCTGCAGGGCGTGCGCCTGATTCTGGCTGAAATTGTGCCGGCCTTTACCGGCTTCTCCGAGAAACTGGTGCCTAACGCGCGTCCGGCGCTGGATTGCCCGGTTGTCTATCCCTACGCTCCGAACGCGGTGCTGATTGGTTTCCTGTTCAGCTTCCTCGGTGGCCTGGTCGGCCTTTTCCTCTGCGGACAGTTCAAATGGGTGCTTATCCTGCCGGGCGTCGTCCCTCACTTCTTCACCGGCGCGACGGCTGGCGTCTTCGGTAATGCCACCGGCGGCCGTCGTGGCGCGATGATTGGCGCTTTTGCCAACGGTCTGTTGATCACCTTCCTGCCTGTTTTACTGCTGCCGGTACTGGGCGCGCTGGGCTTTGCCAACACGACCTTCTCAGATGCCGATTTTGGTGCCGTCGGAATTGTGCTCGGTAATCTCGCTCGTTATCTGTCGCCGATGGCGATCACTGGCCTGGTGGTCGTGATTTTCGCGCTGCTGGTGCTGTTCAACTACCTGGCTAAGAACAAAGTGGCCGGGAACGATTCACCACAAAACACAGGAGCCAAATAATGAATACGGTTGCAGAGGTTACCCAACTGGCGCGCGATATTCGCGTTGCCACCCTGAAATCGCTGACGGATTTAGGTTTTGGTCACTATGGCGGCAGCATGTCGGTGGTGGAAACGCTGGCGGTGCTGTACGGCGATGTGATGCGCATCGATCCGGGCGATCCGGACTGGAAAGGGCGCGATTACTTCGTGCTATCAAAAGGCCATGCGGGCCCGGCGTTGTACAGCACGCTGGCGATCAAAGGCTACTTCCCGCAGGAGGAGCTGAGCACGCTGAACCAAAACGGTACGAAGCTGCCAAGCCATCCGGACAGGCTCAAAACGCGCGGCGTGGATGCGACGACCGGATCGCTGGGCCAGGGGATTTCCATCGCGGGCGGTATGGCGCTTTCACATAAGCTTGCCGGACGCAGCAACCGCGTATTCTGCATCGTCGGTGATGGTGAGCTGAACGAGGGGCAGTGCTGGGAAGCGTTTCAGTTTATCGCCCATCACAGGCTCAACAACCTGACGGTGTTCGTTGACTGGAACAAGCAGCAGCTTGACGGCGAGCTTGACGAAATTATCTGTGCCTTCGATCTGCACGAGAAATTCACCGCTTTTGGCTTTGATGTGGTGACGGTGAAGGGCGATGACATCCCTGGGCTTCTTGAGGCGGTTAAACCCGTACCGGCAGCGGATGCCCGGCCGAGGCTTGTGATCCTCGACAGCATTAAGGGGCAGGGCGTGCCGTATCTGGAAAATCTGGGTAATTCCCACCACCTGCGCCTGACGGATGAGATGAAACAGGCGCTCACTGAAACGATTGCTCAACTGGAGGCCGCGCATGATTAAGGTTGCACCTGAAGGCGCAAAAGACGCGATTGAAATGCGTAAAGTCTACGCAGGTTTTGTCACCGAACAGATTGAGGCGGGCAGTGAGATTATCGCGCTCGAGGCCGACCTGATGAGTTCGATGGCGATGGACGGCGTGCACAAAAAATACCCGCAGCAGGTCATTAACTGCGGAATAATGGAGGCCAACGTGATTGGTACCGCGGCGGGGCTATCGCTGACCGGGCGAAAACCGTTTGTGCACACCTTCACTGCATTTGCCAGCCGTCGCTGTTTCGACCAGCTGTTTATGTCGCTCGATTACCAGCGCAATAACGTGAAGGTGATTGCTTCAGATGCTGGCGTGACGGCCTGCCACAACGGCGGAACGCACATGTCGTTTGAAGATATGGGAATCGTGCGAGGGCTGGCGAATTCGGTGGTGCTGGAAGTGACTGATGCCACCATGTTTAAGGATATCCTCAATCAACTGATCGACCTCGAGGGCTTTTATTGGGTTCGAACCATCCGCAAGCAGGCGCCGTCGGTTTATCAGGAAGGTTCGACCTTCACTATCGGTAAAGGCAACGTGCTGCGTGAAGGAACGGATATCACGCTCATCGCCAATGGCATTATGGTTGCAGAGGCGCTGGAAGCTGCGCGTCGCCTGGAGCGGGAAGGCGTCAGCGCGGTGGTGATCGACATGTTCACCCTCAAGCCAATCGATAAAATGCTGGTGAAAAACTATGCCGAGAAAACCGGGCGCATCGTGACCTGTGAAAACCACAGTATTCACAACGGGCTGGGCTCCGCGGTAGCGGAAGTACTGGTCGAAACCTGCCCGGTACCGATGCGTCGCGTCGGCGTGAAGGAGCGCTACGGTCAGGTGGGCACCCAGGATTTCCTGCAGCAGGAGTATGGTCTGACGGCAGATGAGATAGTGAAGGCGGCAAAAGAGCTGCTGTGATCTGCTTCTGGTAATAAAAAAGGCGACCCTCTGAGAGTCGCCTTTTTGTTGCCCGGTGGTGCTAACGCTCACCGGGCCTGGGGTCCTGTAGGCCGGATAAACGAAGTGCCATCCGGCAAGTCATCAGTCCTGCTGAGAGGACTGAATCGCAGTCAGTGCGATAGTGTAGACGATATCGTCAACCAGTGCGCCACGAGAGAGGTCGTTGACGGGCTTACGCATACCCTGCAGCATCGGCCCGATGGAGATCAGGTCGGCAGAACGCTGTACCGCTTTGTAGGTGGTGTTACCGGTGTTCAGATCCGGGAAGATGAACACGGTTGCACGACCTGCAACAGGGGAGTTCGGCGCTTTGGATTTCGCAACGTCCGCCATTACTGCGGCATCGTACTGCAGCGGGCCATCGATCATCAGGTCAGGACGCTTTTCCTGCGCCAGACGAGTCGCTTCACGCACTTTTTCTACGTCGCTACCTGCACCAGAGGTACCGGTGGAGTAGGAGAGCATCGCCACGCGTGGCTCGATACCGAAGGCAGTTGCCGAGTCCGCAGACTGGATAGCGATTTCAGCCAGCTGTTCAGCGGTTGGATCCGGGTTGATCGCGCAGTCGCCGTAAACGTAAACCTGTTCAGGCAGCAGCATGAAGAACACGGAAGAAACCAGAGAGCTGCCCGGCGCCGTTTTAATCAGCTGCAGCGGTGGACGGATGGTGTTGGCGGTGGTGTGAACAGCACCGGAAACCAGGCCGTCGACTTCGTTCTGTTCCAGCATCAGGGTACCGAGAACCACGTTGTCTTCCAGCTGTTCGCGGGCAACGGCTTCGGTCATGCCTTTGCTCTTACGCAGCTCGACCAGGCGTGCCACGTAGCTTTCACGAACCACTTCCGGATCGACGATTTCAATGCCTGCACCCAGTTCAACGCCCTGGTCAGCCGCAACGCGGTTGATTGCATCAGGGTTGCCGAGCAGCACACAGGTCGCGATGCCGCGCTCTGCACAGATTGCCGCAGCTTTCACAGTACGTGGTTCGTCACCTTCCGGCAGAACAACGCGTTTGCCTGCTTTACGCGCCAGCTCGGTCAGCTGGTAGCGGAACGCTGGCGGAGAGAGACGACGGCTGCGCTCGGAGGTCGCGGTCAGGGATTCAACCCAGTTTGCGTCGATGTGGCTTGCCACGTATTCCTGAACTTTCTCGATACGAGCATGGTCATCTGCCGGAACTTCAAGGTTGAAGCTCTGCAGGCTCAGAGAGGTCTGCCAGGTGTTGGTGTTCACCATGAAGACCGGCAGGCCAGTTGCAAATGCACGTTCGCACAGCTTGCTGACGCGCGCGTCCATTTCGTAAGCGCCGGTCAGCAGGATGGCGCCGATTTCAACGCCGTTCATCGCGGCCAGGCAGGCTGCAACCAGCACGTCCGGACGATCTGCGGAGGTTACCAGCAGGGAACCTGCACGGAAGTGTTCCAGCATGTGCGGAATGCTGCGCGCACAGAAGGTCACAGACTTCACGCGACGGGTGTTGATGTCGCCTTCATTAACGATGGTGGCATTCAGGTGGCGAGCCATATCGATTGCACGGGTGGCAATCAGATCGAAGCTCCACGGTACTGCACCCAGAATTGGCAGCGGGCTGGCGGCGGCCAGATCTGCCGCATTGATTTTCACGACTTTTGCTTTGGAAGAGTCATCGAAAATTTCAGACAGGTCAGGGCGGGTACGGCCTTGCTCATCCACCGGGGCGTTCAGTTTGTTAACGATAACGCCGGTGATGTTGGTGTTTTTCACGCCACCGAAGCTGCTGCGGGTCAGCTCAATACGCTCTTTCAGCTCTTCCTGAGTGTCGGTGCCCTGAGACATCACGAACACGATTTCTGCGTTCAGCGTCTTGGCAATTTCGTAGTTCAGGGACTGGGCGAACTGGTGTTTGCGGGTCGGAACCAGGCCTTCAACCAGCACCACTTCTGCGTCCTTCGCGTTAGCGTGATAGTTGGCGATGATCTCTTCCATCAGCACGTCTTTCTGGTTGCTGGAGAGCAGAGATTCAACGTGGCTCATCTTCAGCGGTTCAGCCGCTGGCAGATTGGAGTTGGCACGCACGATAGTGGTGGTCTGGTCTGGCGCATCGCCACCGGCACGCGGCTGAGCGATTGGCTTAAAGACGCTCAGACGAACGCCTTTGCGTTCCATAGCACGGATAACGCCAAGGCTGACGCTGGTCAGGCCGACGCTGGTTCCGGTAGGGATCAGCATAATTGTACGGGACACGGTTTATCCTCTTTCGTTACCGCCGCTCAGGGCGGGATACAAAACAGCACCGCCAGCTAGGCTGGCGGTGTGGAATCAGGCAGTCAGACGAGCTGCGTCTTGTGCGATAACCAACTCTTCGTTGGTCGGGATGACCACGGCAGGGCGGGTGCCTTCTTTGTTGATGAAGCCAGACTTGCCGAAACGGGCAGCCAGGTTACGCTCGTGATCAACTTCGAAGCCCAGAACGCCCAGTTTGCCCAGGGAGAGTTCGCGGACCATCGCGGCGTTTTCACCGATACCACCGGTGAATACGACGGCGTCCAGACGACCGTCCATCAGCGCGGTGTAGGAACCGATGTATTTCGCCAGACGGTGGCAGTAAACGTCCATTGCACGTTTAGCGTCTGCTTTGGTTTCATAGTTGTCTTCAACATAGCGGCAGTCGCTGGTGACTTCGGTCAGACCCAGCAGGCCGGACTCTTTGGTCAGCATTTTGTTGATAGCGTCAACGCTCATGCCCAGGGTGTCGTGCAGGTGGAAGATGATAGCCGGGTCGATGTCACCGGAACGGGTACCCATCACCAGGCCTTCCAGTGGGGTCAGACCCATGGAGGTATCAACACATTCGCCGTTGCGGATAGCAGAAACGGAACCACCATTGCCGAGGTGGCAGGTGATGATGTTCAGTTCGTTAACTGGCTTGTTCAGGACCTTAGCGGCTTCCTGAGTCACGAAGAAGTGGCTGGTGCCGTGTGCGCCATAGCGACGAACGCCGTGCTCTTTGTACAGGCTGTACGGCAGGGCATACAGGTAAGATTCTTCCGGCATGGTCTGATGGAACGCGGTGTCGAAGACGGCCACGTTTTTGTCTTTCAGATTCGGGAAGGATTTCAGCGCTTCCGCGATGCCGATCAGGTGTGCCGGGTTGTGCAGCGGTGCAAAAGAGGCTGCGTCTTTGATGCCCTGAATAACGGAATCATCGATAACCACAGAGCCAGTGTACTTCTCGCCGCCGTGGACAACACGGTGACCGATAGCAGCCAACTGAGCAGACAGTTCTGGTTTTTGTGCCAGAATAGTGTTAACGATAAAGTTAAGCGCTTCACTGTGAGCGGCGCCTGCACCTAAAGCCGCTTCTTGTTTGCCGCCATCCATTTTCCACTTGATACGCGCTTCTGGGAGATGGAAACATTCGGCCAAACCAGAAAGGTATTCTTCACCGTTAATCGCATCAATGATTGCGAATTTCAGGGAGGAGCTACCGCAGTTCAGAACCAGTACTAACTTACTCGACATGGAAGTACCTATTAATCTTATGTGGCTAAAAAAACGTCAGTGAGCCAAAGAGCGTAGCGCAGGATGACGCTGACATTTATGATTAACATCATGCCTGATACTTTTAGCGGGCATGATGAAAGAAAATTGGGTGATTCAGCATTCAGTTTTGCACAATTTTCCACCAATGACAGAATGTGCAATAATTTGACGAACCGCGAGACTGGGTCTACGCCCATCTCAGGCCGCACAGGATACCTGATTGTCGCCTTTATTGCCAAAATGATTTGAACGTTGTCATGCATAGTTGTTGTTTTGCACGAAATTTTGATTTTTTATCTGTGAAGTTGAGGTAACGCCATGTCGACACCCGAGAACCGCCCGGTCAGCTTTTTTAGTTCATTCCGCCGTGGGCAGCACTACGCAAAGACGTGGCCAATGGAAAAACGCCTTGCTCCAGTGTTTGTAGAAAACCGCGTCATACGCGCCACCCGCCACGCCATCCGCTTTATGCCGCCCGTGTCCATTTTTACTCTCTGCTGGCAAATTGCCCTTGGTGGTCAGCTTGGGCCGGCCGTCGCCACCGCGCTGTTTGCTCTCAGCCTGCCGATGCAGGGATTATGGTGGCTCGGTAAGCGTTCAGCTACGCCGCTTCCGCCGGGGATTCTGAACTGGTTCTATGAAGTGCGTGGTAAATTGCAGGAGTCGGGTCAGGCGCTGGCCCCGGTTGAAGGCAAGCCTGATTACCAGGCGTTAGCTGACACGCTTAAGCGCGCCTTCAAACAACTGGATAAAACTTTCCTCGATGATTTGTAATTAACCATCAAAAACGCATATAAAAGAGGGCATACATACTGTAGGCCCTCTTTTTTTCATGCGCGTTAAGCGCACAGGAGTCGAAAATGGAAATGACCAACGCTCAACGTCTGATTTTATCGAATCAGTACAAAATGATGACCATGATGGATCCGGATAACGCGGAACGTTATCGCCGTCTGCAAACCATCATCGAGCGCGGCTACGGCCTGCAAATGCGCGAACTGGACCGCGAATTCGGCCAGCTCACCGAAGAAACCTGCCGAGTGATTATCGATATTATGGAGATGTATCACGCCCTGCATGTTTCCTGGACCAACCTGAAAGACGCCAATACCATCGACGAGCGCCGCGTCACCTTCCTGGGCTTCGATGCTGCAACGGAGGCCAGATACCTCGGCTACGTGCGCTTTATGGTGAATACCGAAGGTCGCTACACTCACTTCGACGCCGGTACACACGGCTTTAATGCCCAAACGCCGATGTGGGAAAAATACCAGCGCATGCTGAGCGTATGGCATGCGTGCCCGCGTCAGTACCACCTGAGCAGCAACGAAATTAACCAGATCATTAACGCCTGATGGAGGCCGCCGTGCAGTGCAAAGGCTTTTTATTCGATCTCGACGGCACGCTGGTGGACTCCCTGCCGGTGGTGGAGCGCTCCTGGTGCCACTGGGCCGACAGACACGGCCTCAGTCATGAAGACGTCCTGAATTTTATTCACGGTAAGCAGGCGATCACTTCGCTGCGTCATTTCCTTCCGGGCAAAACCGAAGCGCAAATTCAGGCTGAATTCTCCTGGCTTGAGCAAATTGAAGCGGAAGATATCGATGGTATCACCGCGCTGCCGGGCGCGCTGGCGTTGCTCACCCATCTTGATGAAAGCGGCATTCCATGGGCGATTGTCACTTCCGGTTCCATTCCCGTCGCACACGCCCGCCATCGCGCGGCAGGGCTGCCCGCGGCGAAGATTTTTGTCACGGCGGAGCAGGTGAAACGCGGTAAGCCCGAGCCGGATGCATATCTGCTTGGGGCGGAACTGTTGGGGCTTGCACCTGCAGACTGTGCCGTAGTGGAAGATGCCGCGGCGGGAATGTTGTCTGGTCTTGCTGCCGGCTGCCGTGTGATTGCGGTGAATGTGCCGCATGATGCGCCCCGGCTGGAGGAGGCAGATTTTGTGCTGACAACGCTGGAGGCGCTGAGCGTGATCCGCCAGCCGGATGGCAACGTCGATGTTCGACTGAAGAACTAACGGCATGATATAGCCCCGCATCGTCGGGGCTTTTTTATGCCACACTTTGGGCACTTTCTTTTCTGACAAGGATATGTTGTGAACAGTGAACTGATGTGGGTATTAGCGCTGCTGGGCGTGGCTGTGCTCTTATTTGCGACCGGCAAAGTGCGCATGGATGCCGTTGCGCTGCTGGTCATTGTGGCGTTTGTCCTGAGCGGCACGCTCACCTTAAGCGAAGCATTTTCTGGCTTCAGCGATCCGAACGTCATTCTTATCGCCGCGCTGTTTATCATCGGCGACGGCCTGGTGCGTACCGGCGTTGCCACCAGTATGGGGGCGTGGCTGGTGAAAGTGGCGGGCAACAGCGAAATCAAGATGCTGATTTTCCTGATGTTGACCGTTGCAGGCCTTGGGGCATTTATGAGTTCCACTGGCGTGGTGGCGATTTTTATTCCCGTGGTGCTGAGCGTGTGCATGCAAATGAACACCTCGCCGTCGCGGCTGATGATGCCGCTGAGCTTCGCCGGGCTTATCAGCGGCATGATGACGCTGGTCGCCACGCCGCCTAATCTGGTTATCAACAGTGAACTGATTCGCGAAGGGCTTGAGGGGTTCAGCTTCTTCAGCGTGACGCCGATTGGCGTGGTCGTGCTGGCGCTCGGTATTGTCTACATGCTGCTGATGCGTTTTATGCTGCCGGGCGATGAGGGCGAACCTAAATACGATAAACGACGCACGTTTCGTGATTTGATCAAAGAGTACCGCCTGAATGGCCGCGCGCGTCGTCTGGCGATTCGCCCTGGCTCGCCGCTGGTGGGTCAACGGCTGGACGATTTGAAGCTGCGCGAACGCTATGGGGCTAACGTAATCGGCGTAGAGCGCTGGCGGCGCTTTCGTCGGGTGATCGTGAACGTCAGCGGCGTATCGGAATTCCACGCCCGCGATGTGCTGCTGATTGATATGTCCGCCGCGGATGTGGATTTGCGCCAGTTTTGCAGCGAGCAGCTGTTGGAGCCAATGGTATTGCGCGGCGAGTATTTCTCCGATCAGGCACTGGACGTGGGCATGGCCGAAGTTTCGTTGATCCCGGATTCTGAACTGGTAGGCAAAACGGTGAGGGAAATGGAGTTCCGTAGCCGCTTCGGGCTGAACGTTGCGGGCCTCAAGCGTGGGGGCAAAGCCGTTGAGGGTTCCGTGGTGGATGACGCCATTGAGCCCGGCGACATTCTGCTGGTGGTGGGGAACTGGAAACTGATTGCCCATCTGTCACAGAGCGGGCGGGACTTTGTAGTTCACAACATGCCGATTGAGGTCAACGACGCCTCTCCCGCGCACAGCCAGGCGCCGCACGCGGTGTTTTGCCTGGTATTGATGGTGGCCCTGATGCTTACCGATGAAATCCCCAACCCGATCGCGGCAATCATTGCCTGCCTGCTGATGGGCAAGTTTCGCTGTATCAACGCCGAGAGCGCTTATAAGGCTATCCACTGGC
The DNA here is from genome assembly GCF_040750395.1 of Scandinavium sp. UTDF21-P1B. Taxonomy (NCBI): domain Bacteria; kingdom Pseudomonadati; phylum Pseudomonadota; class Gammaproteobacteria; order Enterobacterales; family Enterobacteriaceae; genus Scandinavium; species Scandinavium sp. UTDF21-P1B. The sequence goes on along the minus strand of NZ_JBFLVD010000017.1, from coordinate 134,452 downwards.
CGAGCATTATCCTTATCGTTGGTATGATGCCGTTTGCTCTGGCACTGCAAAAGACCGGCGGCGTCGATTTGATTGTGCAAGGGCTGATGGAAATCGGCGGGGGGCAAGGACCGTATCTCATGCTGATCTGTCTGTTTGTTATGTGCGCTACGATCGGGCTGTTTATTTCGAATACTGCGACAGCGGTGCTGATGGCACCGATTGCGCTGGCAGCGGCAAGGTCAATGGACGTATCGCCTTACCCGTTCGCTATGATGGTTGCGATGGCGGCTTCAGCGGCATTTATGACGCCCGTTTCCTCGCCGGTCAATACGCTGGTGCTGGGACCCGGGAAATACAGCTTCAGTGATTTCGTGAAAATTGGCGTACCGTTTACGCTGCTGGTGATGGTGATGGTGGTGTGCGTGATTCTTATCCCGGTGTTGTTCCCGTTTTAACTGCCCCCGGTGGCAAGGTGAATTGCAAAACCTTCCTGTAAGGGAAGGTTTTTAGTGTTTGCGCCCCTCTCCACGTGGGAGAGGGGCGGGGGAGAGGGCATCAGAGGCTGCACGATATCACAACGGGGAATCCTGGCTTATCTCATCCAACGAAAGCTGGAAGCTCGGTACAAACATCTGCATGAAGTAGTCCATCTCTTCGCTGCGGCGTGCTTCCAGCGTTTTTTCCAGCCTTGTTTTTGCCAGAAGAAATTCGTTGTTGCCCGCGGAGAGCTCTTCCAGACACTTAAGGTAGGCGCAAAGGGCATCGGCCTGCTTCACGATGGCTTTTTCTTCTTCACTTGCGTGGCGCTCGTCAATCAGCGGTTCAAAAATGTCACGCAGTTCATCCGGGACCATATCCACCAGCTTTTGCTGTGCGATTTTCTCGATTGCTTTGTATTCCTGGGCAATCTGCGAATTGAAGTACTTCACCGGCGTGGGCAGGTCGCCTGTCAGCACTTCGGAGGCGTCGTGATACAGCGCCAGCAGCGCAATCCGCTCCGCATTAATGCTACCGCTGAACTTACGGTTTTTAATGGCCGCCAGCGCATGGGCCACCATCGCGACCTGCAGGCTGTGCTCGGAAACATTTTCGGTGCGCACGTTGCGCATCAGCGGCCAGCGATTGATCAGTTTCAGACGGGAGAGATGGGCAAAGAAGTGACTCTGGCTCATGGGGATCCTTGATGCATGACTACAGATGAGCCATTGTGCGCAGAGTTGACCGCCGGATGCAAACCCGGCGGCCAGGGTGTTTATAGTTGGCGGTATCCGGAGAGGAACCGACCGAAGCGGTTGATAGACATTTCCAGATCGTCCATGCGGGGAAGGGTCACAATTCGCACGTGGTCCGGCCAGGGCCAGTTGAAGGCCGAGCCCTGAACCAGCAGCACTTTTTCCTGCAGCAGGAAGTCGAGCACCATTTTCTGGTCGTCGTGAATATTAAAGCGTTTGGCGTCAATTTTCGGGAACATATAGAGCGCACCGTTAGGCTTCACGCAGCTGACGCCCGGGATCTCATTGATGAGCTCCCAGGCGCGGTTGCGCTGTTCGTACAGGCGCCCGCCCGGTACGATAAATTCGCTGATGCTTTGATAGCCGCCCAGCGCGGTCTGAATGGCATGCTGTGCGGGAACGTTGGCGCACAGACGCATCGAGGCGAGCATTTCCAGCCCTTCGATATAACCTTTAGCGTGTTTTTTCGGCCCGTTAAGGACCATCCAGCCCTGGCGGAAACCTGCGACGCGATAGGTTTTGGACAGGCCGTTAAAGGTGACGGTGAGCAGGTCCGGTGCGAGCGCGGCAATAGAGTGATGCTGTGCTTCGTCATAGAGGATTTTGTCGTAGATCTCGTCAGCAAAAATGATCAGGTTATGCTGGCGGGCGATCTCCACGATCTCCAGCAGCAGCTCTTTGGAGTACACCGCACCTGTCGGGTTGTTCGGGTTAATGATCACGATCCCACGGGTGCGTGGGGTGATTTTACTGCGAATATCGTCCAGATCCGGGAACCAGCCTGCGGATTCGTCACACAGATAGTGCACCGCTTTGCCGCTGGAAAGCGACACCGCTGCCGTCCATAGCGGGTAATCCGGAGCGGGGACCAGCATCTCATCGCCGCTGTTGAGTAGCGCCTGCATGGCCTGCACGATCAGTTCAGACACGCCGTTGCCGATGTAAATGTCTTCCACCGTCACGTCGCGCATATCGCGTGCCTGATAATGCTGCATAATGGCTTTACGTGCAGAATAAAGACCTTTGGAATCGCAATAGCCCTGCGCGGTTGGCAGGTTGCGGATCACATCGACCAGGATTTCGTCAGGGGCATCAAAGCCAAAAGGGGCCGGGTTGCCAATGTTCAGCTTAAGGACCTTGTTGCCTTCTTCTTCAAGACGTTTGGCTTCTTTAAGTACCGGGCCGCGGATGTCGTAACAGACATTATCTAATTTGCTGGATTTTTCGATGGGAGACATGAATCTTAACCTTTTCGCTAGTTTCGCCACTCCCTGCCGTGGAAGTCAGCACCGAATAAGGTACTCCCCATCAGGGCTATTTTGAAGGGTTGGCAGGACAATATTTTGTGCAGCACGCTACGGATGTGTGTTTTGTTTGCCTGAGATTCCACCACTTCTTCTGGAGAAATCACCATGTTATGAAAAAGAGGTGGTGGTTAATGTTGTTATTTTGCTTAACTTTTGAATTTTTAACTGATTTAACTCCTGCTGTCGCCAACTCTCCTGCATGATGACGTTCGCCGAATTGCAAAGTGTTGAACCCAGATGCTAAGGCATTTGCAAAGCAGAAGATGAGGTCTAATACTTTACTCTGTGAATACAATGTTAAGTTTTGTTAATGAAAGAATATTTAATCAATTAATCATTTTTCATTAATTGCAAAGTTATCTCAGCGGATTGTTAATTTATTCCTGAGTGATGATTTTCAATTAAAATTTTATGTAAGATTAACCCTAATAACACTTATAAATATAATGTTTTTGCGGTAGGATACCACGGTCAGCAAACGGTGATTATCACCATATTGGCGATATCCTGGCTTGCTAAAACAATATAACTTTATGTTATTGCTTGTATTTTTGTTTTTCCTGATGCGTTTGTAATTTTTGACATCTTTGTTGAGTGTTCTTAAAGGACTCGGCGTAAAAGTAACGCTTTTTTTTGAATAATCTCGCATAAAAGTGCCAGAAATAATTAATTCGTTATCCGGGTGTAAGCAAAAATATAGCTATGGGGTCTGCTCACTAAGACGCAGGCAGGCAATTATAATGCAATAACGCTCTTTCAGGTATTCGTCCGGCTTGCCGGCTCGGAGGAGAGAATTTAAAAGGAATTGCCTGATTTTCTTAGAGCACAGCATCAACCAGGCAGGTCAGCACAAGCAACCTGTAAGTGAAGAATTATGATTAACGCAAATCGTCCGATATTGAATCTCGATCTCGATCTGCTGAGAACGTTTGTTGCGGTCGCCGATCTGAACACCTTTGCAGCAGCCGCCGCTGCCGTGTGCCGGACTCAGTCCGCCGTCAGCCAGCAGATGCAACGTCTCGAGCAACTGGTCGGTAAAGAACTGTTTGCCCGTCATGGCAGAAACAAACTGCTCACAGAACACGGCATCCAGCTGCTGGGTTATGCCCGCAAAATTCTGCGCTTCAATGACGAAGCGTGCACATCGCTTATGTTTAGCTCGTTGCAGGGCATGCTGACTATCGGTTCGTCTGATGAATCGGCTGATACTATCCTGCCTTTCCTGCTCAACCGAATCAGCTCTGTTTATCCGAAGCTGGCGCTGGATGTTCGTGTGAAGCGTCATGCCGAAATGGACGTTATGCTACAGGCGAATGAAGTCGATTTAGTGCTGACTACGCACCGTCTGGCACAGTTTGATTCAATTTCTTTGCGCACGTCACCAACGCTCTGGTATTGCGCCGCCGACTACATTCTGCCACCCGGCGAAGCCGTGCCGCTGGTGCTGCTCGATGACCCAAGTCCTTTCCGCGACATGATCATTGATACGCTGAATGCCGCGCGCATTCCATGGCGGCTGGCCTATGTCGCTTCAACTCTCTCAGCCGTGCGTGCAGCAGTCAAAGCTGGATTGGGCGTCACCGCGCGCCCGGTCGAAATGATGAGCCCGGAACTGCGCGTGTTGGGCAGAAGCGACGGGTTACCGCAGCTGCCTGATACCGAGTACCTGCTGAGCTGCAACAGCCAGAGTTCAAACGAGCTGGTTCGGGCGATTTTCCAGTCACTGGATAACGACAATAACCCCTGGTATCAGTACGGAGCGTATACCTCGGAAGGGGGTGACGATACCCTTATTCCTGAAAGGGATTTAGAGTAACCAGGCTGTCGCTTTCTGGTAACAATTTGTAAGTGCAAAAAAAGGCCGCTGACGCATTAATTCCGTTCAGTGGCCTTTTTTTTGGATAAAGAATAATCGACGGCTGGGTTTTTATTTTTTTTATTTCTATTTTTCAGTTCGTTAGATTCTGGTGGTGCTGTTTTAGCATGCTTAGGGCGGCCAATTTGCAGGTTCCTGCTAATGTTAAAAAAACGGCTGTATTGTTGCCGTTTTTTTGTGTGGATTAACAAAAGCGTGTCTCAGATCAAGAAAATACTCCCCATTGGGGGGAGGAATCAACGGCAAATCCTGTCAAAATAGAAGGGTAATTGGTGTTTAAACCTCAGACGGACACGATTCACCCAGCGCAAATCCTGGTGGCTATTTCATCCCGAAAAGGCTAAAGGGCATTTAATGTTAATGAAACGCGCTCGGTGTAAACTAATGTGAGGAAACTTTTGTTAAAGTTGACAAAAGGTTATAGAAAGGAGTAAAAAACCACATCTTTTAGCAGTTTTAGCCCGTTAGTGGCACTCTTTTTGTGGTTTTTTAATTCCTCCCCATGAATCATGTGGCGTTCATCTGCCAGCCAGAGCAGAGTTTTGGCGCTACTTATTTTGGTTAAGCAATGCGTATGTCAACATCCACTGAAGTCATCGCTCATCACTGGGCATTCGCTATATTTCTCATCATTGCCATTGGCCTCTGCTGTCTGATGCTGGTTGGCGGTTGGTATCTCGGCGGTCGCGCGCGCGCGCGTAGCAAGAACACTCCATTTGAGTCGGGTATCGACTCCGTGGGCTCTGCTCGCTTACGTCTCTCGGCGAAGTTCTACCTGGTCGCCATGTTCTTCGTCATCTTCGACGTGGAAGCCCTTTACCTTTACGCATGGTCAACCTCTATCCGTGAAAGCGGTTGGGTCGGCTTTGTGGAAGCCGCAATTTTCATTTTAGTGTTACTGGCAGGCCTGGTTTACCTCGTCCGTATCGGTGCGCTGGACTGGACGCCTGCGCGTTCCCGTCGCACGCTGGTCAATCCGGAAACTGACAGTTCTACTAATCGTCATACGCAGTAAAAGCGAGGCAATAAGATGGATTATACGCTCACCCGCATAGATCCTAACGGTGAGAACGACCGTTACCCCCTGCAAAAACAGGAGATCGTAACCGACCCTCTTGAGCAGGAAGTGAATAAAAGCGTGTACATGGGCAAGCTCGAAAACGCCCTGCACGATATGGTCAACTGGGGTCGCAAGAACTCAATCTGGCCCTACAACTTCGGCCTTTCCTGCTGCTACGTTGAAATGGTGACGTCATTCACTGCGGTGCATGACGTTGCGCGTTTTGGTGCTGAAGTACTGCGCGCATCTCCGCGTCAGGCTGACCTGATGGTGGTGGCCGGTACCTGTTTCACCAAAATGGCCCCGGTTATTCAGCGTCTGTACGATCAGATGCTGGAGCCAAAGTGGGTTATCTCCATGGGCGCCTGTGCAAACTCCGGCGGCATGTACGACATTTATTCTGTTGTGCAGGGTGTCGATAAGTTTATCCCGGTCGATGTTTACATTCCCGGCTGCCCGCCGCGTCCGGAAGCCTACATGCAGGCGCTGATGCTGCTGCAGGAGTCCATCGGCAAAGAGCGTCGTCCGCTCTCCTGGGTGGTTGGCGATCAGGGCGTATACCGCGCCAATATGCAATCTGAACGCGAGCGTAAACGCGGCGAACGTATTGCTGTGACGAATCTTCGTACGCCTGACGAGATTTAACTTTGCGCCTGTCGGCAGTGAAACGTCTTCGCATATCAAAACTATAGCGCGAAGCCACGCCCGACAGTCACCACGGACCTTTTGCAATGGTGAACAATATGACCGATTTAACCGCGCATGACGCCGCCGCCTGGCAGACCCGGGATCATCTCGATGACCCGGTGATTGGCGAACTGCGCAACCGTTTTGGGCCGGATGCCTTTACCGTTCAGCCAACCCGCACCGGGGTACCTGTTGTTTGGGTCAAGCGTGAACAGTTACTGGAAGTGGTCGATTTCCTCAAGAAATTGCCGAAACCTTACGTCATGCTGTTTGACTTACACGGCATGGACGAGCGTCTGCGCACACACCGTGACGGGTTACCCGCCGCGGATTTTTCCGTTTTCTATCATCTGATTTCTATCGACCGCAACCGCGACATCATGCTCAAGGTGGCGCTGTCTGAGAACGATCTGAATGTGCCGACGGTGACCAAACTCTTCCCTAACGCTAACTGGTATGAGCGTGAAACCTGGGAGATGTTCGGTATCAACATTGAGGGCCACCCAAACCTGCGTCGCATCATGATGCCGGATACCTGGGAAGGCCATCCGCTGCGTAAGGACTACCCGGCGCGCGCCACCGAATTCGATCCGTTTGAGCTGACCAAAGCCAAGCAGGATCTGGAGATGGAAGCGCTGACCTTCAAGCCTGAACAGTGGGGCATGAAGCGCAGCACCGAAAACGAGGACTTCATGTTCCTCAACCTCGGCCCAAACCACCCGTCCGCGCACGGTGCATTCCGCATTATCCTTCAACTCGACGGTGAAGAGATTGTCGACTGCGTCCCGGACATCGGCTACCACCACCGTGGTGCTGAGAAGATGGGCGAGCGTCAGTCCTGGCACAGCTACATTCCGTACACCGACCGTATCGAGTACCTCGGCGGCTGCGTGAACGAAATGCCTTACGTTCTGGCCGTTGAAAAACTGGCGGGTATCAAGGTCCCCGAGCGCGTGGACGTCATCCGCGTCATGCTCTCCGAACTGTTCCGTATTAACAGCCACCTGCTGTACATCTCCACGTTCATTCAGGACGTCGGCGCAATGACGCCGGTGTTCTTCGCGTTTACCGATCGCCAGAAAATCTACGATCTGGTTGAAGCGATCACTGGTTTCCGTATGCACCCGGCCTGGTTCCGTATCGGCGGCGTGGCGCACGATCTGCCGCGTGGCTGGGATCGTCTGCTGCGTGAATTCCTCGAGTGGATGCCAAAGCGTCTGGATTCTTATGAGAAAGCCGCACTGCGTAACACCATTCTGAAAGGTCGTTCTCAGGGCGTCGCCGCTTATACCGCGAAAGAAGCGCTGGAGTGGGGCACCACCGGTGCTGGCCTGCGTGCTACCGGGATCGACTTCGACGTGCGTAAGGCGCGTCCATACTCTGGATATGAAAACTTCGACTTCGAAATCCCGGTTGGAGGCGGCGTGTCCGACTGCTACACCCGCGTGATGCTGAAAGTCGAAGAGCTGCGCCAGAGCCTGCGCATTCTTGAGCAGTGCCTCAAGAACATGCCGGAAGGCCCGTTCAAGGCGGATCACCCGCTGACGACGCCGCCGCCGAAAGAGCGCACGCTGCAGCATATCGAAACCCTGATCACTCACTTCCTGCAGGTTTCCTGGGGCCCGGTTATGCCGGCCAACGAATCCTTCCAGATGATTGAGGCGACCAAGGGCATCAACAGCTACTACCTGACCAGCGACGGCAGCACCATGAGCTACCGCACCCGTATCCGTACGCCGAGCTATGCGCACCTGCAGCAGATCCCGGCGGCGATTCGCGGCAGCCTGGTATCAGACCTTATCGTCTATCTGGGTAGTATTGATTTTGTTATGTCAGATGTGGACCGCTAATTATGCACGAGAATCAACAACCACAAACCGAGGCTTTTGAGCTGAGTGCGGCCGAGCGTGACGCTATCGAGCACGAAAAGCACCACTACGAAGACCCGCGTGCGGCGTCCATTGAAGCGCTGAAGATCGTTCAGAAACAGCGTGGCTGGGTGCCGGATGGCGCGATCTATGCGATCGCCGACGTACTGGGCATCCCGGCGAGCGATGTCGAAGGCGTGGCTACGTTCTACAGCCAGATCTTCCGCCAGCCAGTGGGCCGCCACGTCATTCGCTACTGCGACAGCGTGGTGTGTCACATCACCGGTTATCAGGGCATTCAGGCGGCGCTTGAGCAGAAGCTCAACATCAAGCCAGGCCAGACGACCTTTGACGGGCGTTTCACCCTGCTGCCGACCTGCTGCCTCGGTAACTGCGACAAGGGGCCGAACATGATGATTGATGAGGACACTCACAGCCATCTGACGCCGGAGGCAATCCCTGAGCTGCTGGAGCGTTACAAATGAAAACTGTGACCATGACGCCTGAAACGCATCCGCTGACGTGGCGTCTGCGCGAAGACAAACAGCCGGTCTGGCTCGAAGAGTACCAGAGCAAAAACGGCTATGCGGGCGCGCGTAAAGCGCTTACCGGCATGGCCCCGGATGATATCGTCAACGCGGTAAAAGATGCGGGTCTGAAAGGGCGCGGCGGTGCGGGCTTCTCCACCGGTCTGAAGTGGAGCCTGATGCCGAAAGACGAATCCATGAACATCCGTTACCTGCTGTGTAACGCCGATGAAATGGAGCCGGGCACCTATAAAGACCGCCTGCTGATGGAGCAGCTGCCGCACCTGCTGGTGGAAGGCATGCTGATCTCCGCATTCGCGCTGAAAGCCTACCGCGGCTACATCTTCCTGCGTGGCGAATATATCGAAGCCGCTGTGCATCTGCGCCGTGCGATTGCTGAAGCGACTGAAGCGGGTCTGCTGGGCAAAAACATTCTCGGCACCGGATTTGATTTCGAACTGTTCGTGCACACCGGTGCGGGACGTTATATCTGCGGGGAAGAAACCGCGCTGATTAACTCCCTCGAAGGCCGTCGTGCGAATCCACGTTCCAAGCCACCATTCCCGGCAAGTTCCGGCGTGTGGGGCAAACCGACCTGCGTAAACAACGTAGAAACCCTGTGCAACGTGCCAGCCATTCTCGCTAACGGCGTGGAGTGGTATCAGAACATCTCGAAAAGCAAAGATGCGGGCACCAAACTGATGGGCTTCTCCGGGCGCGTGAAAAATCCTGGCCTGTGGGAATTGCCGTTCGGCACCACCGCACGTGAAATCCTCGAAGATTACGCGGGCGGCATGCGCGATGGCCTGAAATTCAAAGCCTGGCAGCCGGGCGGGGCAGGGACTGACTTCCTGACCGAAGCGCACCTCGATTTACCGATGGAGTTTGAAAGCATCGGTAAAGCAGGTAGCCGTCTGGGTACTGCGCTGGCGATGGCGGTTGACCATGAAATTGGCATGGTTGGCCTGGTGCGTAACCTCGAAGAGTTCTTCGCCCGCGAATCCTGCGGCTGGTGTACGCCGTGCCGCGATGGCCTGCCGTGGAGCGTGAAAATTCTGCGTGCCCTTGAGCGTGGCGAAGGCCAGCCGGGTGATATCGAGACGCTTGAGCAACTGTGTCGATTCCTCGGGCCGGGTAAGACCTTCTGTGCGCATGCGCCAGGTGCGGTCGAACCGCTGCAGAGCGCGATTAAATATTTCCGCGAAGAATTTGAAGCAGGCATTAAGCAGCAGTTCAGCAACACCCATCTGATTAATGGGATTCAGCCCAACCTGCTGAAAACGCGCTGGTAAGCCCTGAGAATTTTGATTAACGCCCGGTTTCGGCCGGGCCAACTGGAAGCACGCTAATGGCTACGATTCATGTAGACGGCAAAGAATACGAGGTCAACGGAGCGGATAACCTGTTACAGGCTTGTCTCTCTCACGGCCTTGATATTCCTTATTTTTGCTGGCATCCGGCGCTGGGAAGCGTGGGAGCCTGCCGCCAGTGTGCGGTGAAGCAATATCAAAACGCGGAAGACACGCGTGGCCGCCTGGTGATGTCCTGTATGACTCCGGCATCCGATGGCACCTTTATCTCTATCGACGACGAAGAAGCGAAACAGTTCCGCGAAAGCGTAGTGGAGTGGCTGATGACCAACCACCCGCACGACTGTCCGGTTTGTGAAGAGGGCGGTAACTGCCATCTTCAGGATATGACCGTAATGACCGGTCATAGCTTCCGTCGCTACCGTTTCACCAAACGTACGCACCGTAACCAGGATTTGGGGCCGTTCATCTCTCACGAAATGAACCGCTGCATCGCCTGTTACCGCTGCGTGCGTTACTACAAAGATTATGCCGACGGTGGCGATCTGGGCGTGTATGGCGCGCACGATAACGTCTACTTCGGTCGTCCGGAAGACGGTACGCTGGAGAGCGAATTCTCCGGCAACCTCGTTGAAATCTGCCCGACCGGCGTTTTCACTGACAAAACTCACTCCGAGCGCTACAACCGTAAATGGGACATGCAGTTCGCACCAAGCATCTGCCAGCAGTGCTCCCTTGGCTGTAACACCAGCCCGGGTGAGCGCTACGGCGAACTGCGTCGTATCGAAAACCGTTACAACGGCACCGTAAACCACTACTTCCTCTGCGACCGTGGTCGTTTTGGTTACGGCTACGTGAACCTGAAAGATCGTCCGCGTCAGCCGGTTCAGCGTCGTGGTGACGACTTCATTACCCTGAACGCTGAGCAGGCGATGCAGGGTGCCGCAGATATTCTGCGTCAGTCGAAGAAAGTGATCGGCATCGGTTCTCCGCGTGCGAGCGTAGAGAGTAACTTCGCGCTGCGTGAACTGGTTGGGGAAGAGAACTTCTACACCGGTATCGCCAAAGGTGAACAGGAGCGTCTGCAGCTGGCGCTGAAAGTGTTGCGTGAAGGCGGCATCCACACCCCTGCACTGCGCGACATCGAATCCTACGATGCGGTGCTGGTATTAGGTGAAGATATCACCCAGACCGGCGCCCGCGTTGCCCTGGCGGTGCGTCAGGCGGTGAAAGGGAAAGCGCGCGAGATGGCGGCGGCTCAGAAAGTGGCTGACTGGCAGATTGCGGCAATCCTGAACATCGGTCAGCGCGCGAAGCATCCGCTGTTCGTGACGAACGTCGACAATACCCGTCTGGATGACATCGCGGCATGGACCTACTGCGCTCCGGTCGAAGACCAGGCGCGTTTAGGTTTTGCTATCGCTCACGCGCTGGATGAGAGTGCGCCAGCGGTCGAAGGTCTGAGCAACGATCTGAAAGGCAAAATTGACGTTATCGTGCAGGCGCTGGCCGGTGCGAAAAAGCCATTGATCATCACCGGAACCAACTCCGGTAGCGCCGAAATCATTCAGGCCGCGGCGAACGTTGCCAAAGCGCTGAAAGGCCGTGGCGCAGACGTCGGTGTGACCATGATTGCCCGTGCGGTTAACAGCGTAGGTCTTGGCCTGATCGGCGGCGGTTCGCTGGAAGATGCGCTGAGCGAGCTGGAATCTGGCTCTGCGGATGCGGTTGTGGTGCTGGAAAACGATCTCCACCGCCATGCAGCGGCTTCCCGCGTAGATGCTGCGCTGTCTAAAGCGCCGCTGGTGATGGTTATCGACCATCAGCGCACCGCGATTATGGACAAAGCCCATCTGGTGCTTTCTGCCGCAAGTTTTGCAGAAAGTGACGGTACGGTAATCAACAACGAAGGTCGTGCCCAGCGTTTCTTCCAGGTTTATGATCCGGCTTACTACGACAGCAACACCGTGATGCTGGAAAGCTGGCGCTGGCTGCACTCGCTGCACAGCACCGTGCAGAGCCGCGAAGTGGACTGGACTCAACTGGATCACGTGATCGACGCTGCCGTGGCGAAACTACCGCAGCTGGCAGGCATCAAAGAAGCCGCGCCGGACGCATCGTTCCGTATTCGTGGTCAGAAACTGGCGCGTGAACCGCACCGCTACAGTGGTCGTACTGCAATGCGTGCGAACATCAGCGTTCACGAACCGCGTCAGCCGCAGGATAAAGACACCATGTTCGCCTTCTCGATGGAAGGGAACAACCAGCCGTCAGCACCGCGTTCGCAAATTCCGTTCGCATGGGCTCCGGGCTGGAACTCCCCGCAGGCATGGAACAAGTTCCAGGCGGAAGTGGGCGGCAAACTGCGCCACGGCGATCCTGGCGTGCGCCTGATTGAAGCGTCTGCAAACGGTCTGGAATATTTCGGCACCGTGCCGGCAGGCTTCGAAGCGCAGGAAGGTCAGTGGCGTGTTGCGCCGTGCTATCACCTGTTCGGCAGTGACGAAATGTCACAGCGTTCGCCGGTCTTCCAGCAGCGTATGCCAGAGCCTTACATCAAGCTCAATCCGGCAGATGCCGCGAAGCTTGGCGTGAACGCGGGCGCGAAGATTGCCTTCAGCTACGACGGTCAGACCGTCACTCTGCCACTGCTGCTTTCCGAAGGGCTGACGGCAGGGCAGGTGGGTCTGCCAATGGGTATGCCGGGCATTGCGCCAGTGCTGGCCGGTGCGCGTATTGAAAATCTGCAGGAGGCGAAAGCATGAGTTGGTTAACACCGGATGTTATCGACATTCTGTTAAGCATCCTGAAGGCAGTTGTCATCCTGCTGGTGGTTGTCACCTGCGGGGCGTTCATGAGCTTTGGTGAACGTCGTCTGCTCGGTCTGTTCCAGAACCGTTACGGGCCGAACCGCGTAGGCTGGGGCGGCTCGCTCCAGCTGGTGGCGGACATGATCAAGATGTTCTTCAAAGAGGACTGGATCCCGAAATTTACCGACAAGGTGATCTTCACCCTGGCGCCGGTTATCGCGTTCACCTCTTTGCTGCTGTCGTTTGCCATCGTCCCGGTCAGCCCGACCTGGGTGGTTGCCGACCTCAACATCGGTATTCTGTTCTTCCTGATGATGGCGGGTCTGGCGGTTTACGCCGTGCTGTTCGCAGGCTGGTCGAGTAACAACAAATACTCGCTGCTCGGTGCAATGCGTGCTTCAGCGCAAACCCTGAGCTACGAAGTGTTCCTCGGCCTGTCGCTGATGGGGGTTGTCGCGCAGGCTGGCTCCTTCAACATGACCGATATCGTCAATAACCAGGCACACCTGTGGAACGTGATTCCACAGTTCTTCGGCTTCATTACTTTCGCTATCGCGGGCGTGGCGGTGTGTCACCGTCACCCGTTTGACCAGCCGGAAGCGGAGCAGGAGCTGGCCGACGGTTACCACATCGAATATTCCGGCATGAAGTTCGGCCTGTTCTTCGTGGGCGAATACATCGGTATCGTCACCGTTTCAGCGCTGATTGTGACGCTGTTCTTCGGTGGCTGGCAGGGTCCGTTCTTACCGCCATTCATCTGGTTCGCGATCAAAACCGCGTTCTTCATGATGATGTTCATTTTGATCCGTGCTGCATTGCCTCGTCCGCGTTATGACCAGGTGATGTCCTTCGGCTGGAAAGTGTGCCTGCCGCTGACGCTGATCAACTTGCTGGTAACGGCGGCTGTCATTCTCTGGCAGCAGCCATAAGGGGCGAATAGACCATGACTTTAAAAGAATTAATAGTGGGCTTCGGCACCCAGGTTCGCAGTATCTGGATGATCGGGATGCACGCGTTCGCCAAGCGCGAAACGCAGATGTATCCGGAAGAGCCGGTTTACCTGCCGCCGCGCTACCGTGGCCGCATCGTGCTGACGCGCGATCCGGACGGTGAAGAGCGCTGCGTAGCCTGTAACCTGTGCGCCGTTGCCTGTCCGGTTGGCTGTATCTCTCTGCAAAAGGCAGAGACCAAAGATGGCCGCTGGTATCCAGAGTTTTTCCGCATCAACTTCTCACGCTGCATTTTCTGCGGCCTGTGTGAAGAAGCGTGCCCGACCACGGCGATTCAGTTGACCCCGGACTTCGAGCTGGGTGAATACAAGCGTCAGGATCTGGTGTACGAGAAAGAGGATCTGCTGATTTCCGGTCCGGGCAAATACCCGGAATATAACTTCTACCGGATGGCGGGTATGGCAATCGACGGCAAAGATAAGGGCGAAGCAGAGAACGAAGCCAAGCCTATCGACGTCAAGAGCCTGTTACCGTAAGGAGAGGGGCAATGGAATTCGCATTTTACATTTGTGGTCTCGTCGCCATCCTGGCCACGCTACGGGTCATCACGCACACCAATCCGGTGCATGCGTTGCTGTACCTGATCATCTCCCTGCTGGCGATTGCCGGCGTGTTCTTCTCGCTCGGAGCGTATTTCGCCGGGGCGCTGGAGATCATTGTTTATGCCGGGGCGATCATGGTGCTGTTCGTGTTCGTAGTGATGATGCTGAACCTGGGCGGCGCCGAAATCGAACAGGAACGTCAGTGGCTGAAGCCGCAGGTCTGGATTGGGCCTGGCGTGCTGTCCGTGGTTCTGCTGGCGGTGATTGTTTACGGTATTTTGGGCGTGAGCGACCAGGGTATCGACGGCAACGCGATCAGCGCGAAGGAAGTGGGCGTTGCACTGTTCGGTCCGTACGTGCTGGCGGTGGAACTGGCTTCCATGCTGCTGCTGGCGGGCCTGGTTGTCGCCTTCCACGTTGGTCGTGAAGACCGCGTGGGTGAAGTCATCAGCAACCGTCCGAACGACAGCAAAAGAAAACCGGAGGAGCACGCATGATCCCCTTAACACATGGACTGATCCTCGCGGCGATCCTCTTCGTTCTCGGGCTGACCGGTCTGGTTATCCGCCGCAATCTGCTGTTTATGCTGATCGGGCTGGAAATCATGATTAACGCCGCCGCGCTGGCCTTCGTGGTTGCCGGTAGCTACTGGGGCCAGACCGACGGTCAGGTGATGTATATCCTCGCTATCAGCCTCGCGGCTGCGGAGGCGAGTATTGGCCTGGCGCTGCTGCTGCAGCTCCACCGTCGCCGCCAGAACCTGAACATCGATTCAGTAAGTGAGTTGCGTGGATGAACATGCTTGCCTTAACCGTCATTTTGCCATTGATTGGCTTCCTGCTGCTCGCCTTCTCCCGCGGGCGCTGGTCTGAGAATCTCTCCGCCACCATCGGTATGGGCTCTGTGGGCCTGGCCGCGCTGACCACCGTTTTTGTCGGCGTGGATTTCTTCGCCAACGGTAAACAGGCCGTCAGCGTGCCGCTGTGGAACTGGATGTCCGTCGGCGATTTCAACATCGGCTTCAATCTGGTGCTGGATGGCCTGTCGCTGACCATGCTCTCTGTGGTTACCGGCGTTGGCTTCCTGATCCACATGTTTGCCTCCTGGTACATGCGCGGAGAAGAGGGCTACTCCCGCTTCTTCGCCTACACCAACCTGTTCATTGCGAGCATGGTGGTGCTGGTGCTGGCGGATAACCTGCTGCTGATGTACCTGGGCTGGGAAGGCGTGGGCCTGTGCTCCTATCTGCTGATCGGTTTCTACTATACCGATCCGAAGAATGGCGCAGCAGCGATGAAAGCCTTCGTCGTGACCCGTGTGGGTGACGTGTTCCTCGCTTTCGCGCTGTTCATCCTCTACAACGAGCTGGGCACCCTGAACTTCCGTGAAATGGTCGAGCTGGCTCCGCAGCACTTCGAAGCCGGCAACAACATGTTGACCTGGGCAACGCTGATGCTGCTGGGTGGTGCGGTCGGTAAATCGGCTCAGCTGCCGTTGCAGACGTGGCTTGCGGACGCAATGGCTGGTCCAACTCCGGTTTCTGCGCTGATCCACGCCGCAACCATGGTGACCGCGGGCGTCTACCTGATTGCCCGTACTCACGGCCTGTTCCTGATGACCCCGGAAATTCTGCATCTGGTGGGTATTGTTGGTGCGGTTACGCTGGTGATGGCAGGCTTTGCCGCACTGGTTCAGACCGACATCAAACGTGTACTCGCTTACTCCACCATGAGCCAGATTGGCTACATGTTCCTGGCGCTCGGCGTTCAGGCATGGGATGCAGCGATTTTCCATCTGATGACCCACGCGTTCTTCAAAGCGCTGCTGTTCCTCTCGTCCGGTTCGGTCATTCTGGCCTGCCACCACGAGCAGAACATCTTCAAAATGGGTGGCCTGCGTAAGTCAATTCCGCTGGTGTATGTCTGCTTCCTGGTCGGTGGTGCTGCGCTGTCCGCGCTACCGCTGATTACCGCTGGCTTCTTCAGTAAGGATGAGATCCTGGCAGGTGCGATGGCCAACGGTCACATCAACCTGATGATCGCCGGTCTGGTGGGCGCGTTCATGACGTCGCTCTATACCTTCCGCATGATCTTCATCGTGTTCCACGGCAAAGAGCAGATCCACGCGCACGCAGGGAAGGGGATTACCCATCACCTGCCGCTTATCGTGCTGCTCGTTCTGTCCACCTTTGTTGGCGCCATGATTGTTCCGCCACTGCAGGGTGTACTGCCGCAGACAACTGAACTGGAACACAGCCACGTCCTGACTCTGGAAATCACCTCCGGCGTTGTGGCGATTGCCGGCATCCTGATTGCCGCCTGGCTGTGGCTGGGTAAACGTACGCTGGTCACCGCGATTGCCAACAGCGCGCCGGGCCGTCTGCTCGGAACCTGGTGGTACAACGCCTGGGGCTTCGACTGGCTGTACGATAATATTTTCGTCAAACCGTACCTGGGCATTGCGTGGCTGCTGAAACGCGATCCGCTGAACAGTCTGATGAATCTCCCGGCCATTCTTTCCCGCTTCGCAGGCAAAGGTCTGCTGGTGAGCGAGAACGGTTACCTGCGCTGGTATGTGGCATCCATGAGCATTGGCGCGGTGGTTGTTCTCGCGCTGCTGATGGTTTTGCGTTGAGTTGACAGAAAAGGAATATAGATCGCCATGTTATTACCCTGGCTAATACTAATCCCGTTTATCGGCGGCTTCTTATGCTGGCAGACCGAGCGCTTCGGCGTGAAGGTGCCGCGCTGGATTGCGCTGATCACCATGGGACTGACGCTGGCTCTGTCCCTGCAGCTGTGGCTGCAGGGCGGCTACTCGCTGACGCAATCCGCTGGCATTCCGCAATGGCAGTCTGAGTTCATTCTGCCGTGGATCCCACGCTTTGGTATCACCGTTCACCTCGCCATTGACGGCCTGTCGCTGCTGATGGTTGTGCTGACCGGCCTGCTCGGCGTGCTGGCGGTACTCTGCTCCTGGCAGGAAATTCAGAAATATCAGGGCTTCTTCCACCTCAACCTGATGTGGATCCTGGGTGGCGTTATCGGCGTGTTCCTCGCCATCGACATGTTCCTGTTCTTCTTCTTCTGGGAAATGATGTTGGTGCCGATGTACTTCCTGATCGCGCTGTGGGGCCACAAAGCTTCCGACGGTAAAACGCGTATCACGGCGGCCACCAAGTTCTTCATCTACACCCAGGCGAGCGGTCTGGTGATGTTGATTGCCATCCTGGCGCTGGTGTTCGTGCACTACAGCGCGACCGGCGTGTGGACCTTCAACTACGAGCAGCTGCTGAAAACGCCGATGGCCCACAACGTGGAATATCTGCTGATGCTCGGCTTCTTCATCGCCTTCGCGGTGAAAATGCCGGTAGTACCGCTGCATGGCTGGCTGCCGGATGCGCACTCTCAGGCACCAACGGCAGGTTCCGTTGACCTTGCGGGCATCTTGCTGAAAACCGCGGCCTACGGTCTGCTGCGCTTCGCGCTACCGCTGTTCCCGAACGCGTCTGCTGAATTTGCGCCAATCGCAATGTGGCTCGGCGTGATCGGTATCTTCTACGGCGCGTGGATGGCCTTCACCCAGTACGACATCAAGCGTCTGATCGCCTACACCTCTGTTTCGCATATGGGCTTTGTGCTGATTGCGATTTACACCGGCAGCCAGCTGGCGTATCAGGGCGCAGTGATTCAGATGATTGCGCACGGTCTGTCCGCGGCGGGTCTGTTCATTCTGTGTGGTCAGCTGTACGAACGTCTGCACACGCGTGATATGCGCATGATGGGCGGCCTGTGGAGCAAAATTAAATGGCTGCCAGCGCTGTCTATGTTCTTCGCTGTGGCAACCCTCGGTATGCCGGGCACCGGTAACTTCGTCGGCGAATTCATGATTCTGTTCGGCAGCTTCCACGTCGTGCCGGTTATTACCGTGATTTCCACCTTCGGTCTGGTGTTTGCTTCCGTCTACTCGCTGGCGATGCTGCATCGCGCTTACTTCGGTAAAGCGAAAAGCGAAATTGCGGCTAAAGAACTGCCAGGGATGTCGCTGCGCGAGCTGTTTATCATCCTGCTGTTAGTGGTGCTGCTGGTTCTGCTCGGGTTCTACCCTCAGCCGATCCTCGACACCTCACACGCTGCGATGGGCAATATTCAGCAGTGGTTTGTTAATTCTGTTACTACTACAAGGCCGTAAATCGCCATGACAATAACTCCACAACAACTGATCGCACTGCTACCGCTGCTGATCGTCGGCTTGACGGTGGTGGTTGTGATGCTCTCCATTGCGTGGCGACGCAATCATTTCCTCAATGCCACGCTAGCGGTTGTCGGCCTCAACGTCGCGCTGCTGTCGCTTTGGTTTGTCGGTCACGTTGGCGCGATGGACGTCACGCCGCTGATGCGCGTTGATGGCTACGCCATGCTTTACACCGGGCTGGTGCTGCTGGCGAGTCTCGCCACCTGTACCTTTGCCTATCCATGGCTCGAAGGCTATTACGACAACAAAGAAGAGTTCTACCTGCTGGTGCTGATTGCCGCGCTGGGTGGCATTCTGCTGGCGAACGCCAACCATATGGCTGCGCTGTTCCTTGGTATCGAGCTTATCTCGCTGCCGCTGTTCGGCCTGATTGGTTATGCCTACCGCCAGAAACGCTCGCTGGAAGCCAGCATCAAATACACCATTCTGTCTGCCGCAGCCTCTTCATTCCTGCTGTTCGGTATGGCGCTGGTGTATGCGAACTCCGGTAGCCTGTCGTTCCTGGCACTGGGCAAAGCGCTTGCGGACAATATGCTGCATGAGCCGCTGCTGCTGGCGGGTCTGGGCCTGATGATTGTTGGCCTCGGGTTCAAGCTCTCTCTGGTTCCGTTCCACCTGTGGACGCCAGACGTGTATCAGGGCGCGCCTGCACCGGTCTCCACCTTCCTGGCGACCGCGAGCAAAATCGCTATCTTTGGCGTGGTAATGCGTCTGTTCCTGTACGCGCCAGTGGGCGACAGCGAAGCCGTTCGTGTGGTGCTGGGCATCATTGCCTTTGTGTCCATCATCTTCGGTAACCTGATGGCTCTGAGCCAGACCAATATCAAGCGTCTGCTCGGTTACTCCTCCATCTCTCACCTGGGTTATCTGCTGGTGGCGCTGATTGCGATGCACAGCGGCCAGATGTCCATGGAAACCGTTGGCGTGTACCTGGCCGGTTATCTGTTCAGCAGCCTCGGCGCGTTCGGTGTCGTCAGCCTGATGTCCAGCCCTTACCGTGGCCCGGATGCAGACTCTCTGTACTCTTACCGTGGTCTGTTCTGGCACCGTCCGATTCTGTCGGCGGTCATGACCGTGATGATGCTCTCCCTGGCGGGTATCCCGATGACGCTTGGCTTTATCGGTAAATTCTACGTGCTGGCCGTGGGCGTTCAGGCGCACCTGTGGTGGCTGACTGCCGCGGTAGTTATCGGTTCCGCGATTGGTCTTTACTACTACCTGCGCGTAGCGGTGAGCCTGTATCTGGAAGCGCCGCAGCAGCTGAACCGTGATGCGCCGTCGAACTGGCAGTACAGCGCCGGTGGTATCGTGGTGCTGATTTCTGCGCTGCTGGTGCTGATCCTCGGTATTTATCCGCAGCCGCTGATTAGCATTGTTCAGCTCGCGATGCCGATGATGTAATCACGCGAAAGCCTGATAAAAGCCGCCGACTTGTTCGGCGGTTTTTTTTCGCCTGAACAAAAGCTAATCGTTGACGGTGAGCGTAGGGAGAAAGTGCTGTGAAAAGGCAGGGACAGGAAGATAGTGCGGATTAAGAGGCAGGGCACTGGCGCACAAACCAGTGCTCCCTGTCACAGAGAAGAGATCACCAGCCGCAGACGTTAACTTCTTCGTCAGTGTCGTAACCACGAACGATGTTGATCAAATCCTTCACGGTATCCGCCGCGGTGGTCGCATCATGCAGTTCAGCCAGCGTAGCCAGGTTTTTATCGACGGAAACGCCATTATTGTTGTTGGTAACCGTCACGACAAAACCTTTCGGGGCATTTTCTTTGCTCGCCAGATTTTCAACCAGCTCGTTGAGCGCTTGCACAGCAATGTCAGGGACATAGAGCGACATCGGTTTCAAATAAACTTTAGCCTGTTTCTCTTTGCTGGCGTAGTTAACGACTTCAAGCGTGTAGCCTTTGTTTTCGATATCCATTACGGACTCCTTAATCTTCGGTAAGGATTTTCGGGTCAACATAAAAGTCGACGTTAAAAACAGTGTCTTCGGTCAGCGCTTCAATACGGTGCCATTTTTCTGGAGGGAAAACACCAAACTGACCCGCTTCGATAGTTAATGTTTCTACGGGATCCGGGCTGGTCTCATCCGCATAGCCCAAATAACGGATGCACCCCTGCATGACGCTCAGGCGAGGGTAGACACCCTGACGGGTGCCTTTGTCCAGATGTCGTTGCCAGATAGCGGCCGGTGCTGTTTCTTTCGTCCAGAGTGGGGTTGCTCTGACATGAACATAATGAGTAGGGATAATGATTCTTTCCACAATTTATCCTCGGATTGTCAGGGTGATATTCGAAAGTGATACCTGTAACTATGGTACGCCTGTTCTATTGTGTTGAAAGCGCTTTGGAGGGAGCGTTAGGGGTAGCGAGGCGGTAACTCTTAGGGGGTGGTTAATTAGACAACTGATTGTTATTTAATGATAAAAGTTAAATTCGCCAGTTCCAGATTAAGTAAAAGAGGTGCTGCTTATGTGGGGAACGGTCCTGCTATTAAAAAAGAAAGGGCCAGACGAGAGTGCTTTCTCATCATGGCCCTGTCGTCGCTTAGCGCAGCTTCAGTCGTACCTGAATCATACGGACTGTAAGCGGCTAATCAGCGGTCCGTCTTCACGACGCTCCGCGCGCTCCAGCACTTCCTTAATCACCGACGACAGTTCGTTAATTTCGAATTTCGCCACGTAGCCGTCGGCTTTGACTTTGCGGATATGGTCTTCGTTGGCGTTCCCGGAGAGCGAGGAGTGGATCACCACAGGAATGGCCTTCAGGCGTGGGTCGGATTTGATTTTTCGGGTCAGGGTAAAGCCGTCCATCTCCGGCATTTCGAGGTCCGTCAGCACCAGCGCGATTTTATCGGTAACCGGCACGCCTTCCGTTTGTGCTTCCTTCGCCAGCTTTTCGATAGTTTCCCAGGCCTGCTGGCCGGTGACATGCATCTTCGCCGGGATTTCCATAGCGTGCAGGCCTTTCTCCAGCATCGCGCGCGCCACTTTTGAATCCTCCGCCACAATCGCCGTTGCGCCAGGCCTGATGCTTTGCTTCGGCGCGGTCAGACGAGTGGCGTGCAGATCGTGATCGGCCGGCACGATGTCATACAGAATCTGCTCAACGTCGATCACCATCGCCAGGTTGTTGCTGTCTTTGTCGTTGTCGAGACAGGCGATACTGGTGATGTACTGGCCGTTCACGGCTTTTTCCGCCGTATGTACCTGAGTCCAGTCGAGACGAATAATGTTTTCCACCGATTCGACTGCAAACGCCTGAACGCTGCGGGCGTACTCGGTGATCAGCAGAATGTTTAACCCGCTTTCCGCTTTGCAGCCGAGCACGGAAGGCAGATCGATGACCGGGATAATCTGGTCGCGAATGTTGACCATGCCCATCACCGGAGCCTTAATGCCCGCGGGTTTGGTGAACGCGGGCATCGGAACGATTTCGCGCAGTTTAAATACATTAATGCCGAAAAGTTCTGACTTGCCGCCCTCCGCCGATGCGCCCAGGCGGAACAGCAGCAGTTCAAAGCGGTTAGACAGGGTCAGATTGGCCCTGTCGTCGATATCTTTCTGGAAATTGTCCATTTTGCCCTCAAAGTGAAGAGAATGCTGAGCCTTTATTCTGTTATCGGCATTTGTGGGCAAAAGTTAAACCAGAGGGAATACGCTGAAATCTTCCGCCAGTTCGCAGGCTTCAAATACGCTGCGGCACTCAGCCAGCAGGTGCTGACAGCCTTGCCAGTCATAGCGGGAGCTCACGTGGGTGATGATGAGCTTGCCAGCGTTCGCCTCGCGGGCCAGCTCTGCTGCCTGCACGGATGATGAATGCCCACGACTGTTGGCTTTTTCCGCCATCGCATGTTCGAGAGTAGTTTCATGCACCATTACGTCTACGTTTTTGGCGAGTTCCAGCGCTGCAGGGCAGGGCGCCGTATCGCCGAAAATGGCAAGCTTAATACCCGGCGTGCTCGGGCCGAGATAATCCTTCCCATTGACGATACGCCCGTCCGGCATGGTGACCGTAAGGCCTTTTTTTAACTGCTGGAAAAGCGGACCGGCTTTAATGCCGTCAGCCAGCAATCGTGCGGCATCAAGGGGACCAGGCTTATCATGCTGTTCGATACGGTAGCCAAAGCATTCCACCGGATGGCTGAGCGGATATGCCGTCACGCGGAAAGCGCCGTCGTCAAAAACTTCACCCTCGCTGATTTCTTCAATCGTGAGCGGGTAGTCCGTCCAGGAGCCGCTCAGGCGCAGGGCAGTTTCAACAAACTCTCTGATGCCCTTTGGCCCGTAAATCGTAAGCGGTGAAGGATTGCCCTGCATCGAGCGGCTGCACAGCAGCCCCGGCAGACCGAAAAGGTGATCGCCGTGCAGATGAGTGATAAAGATTTTATCGAGCTTGCCGGGGTGGTGGCTGGTTCGCAGAAACTGATGCTGGGTCCCTTCTCCGCAGTCGAACAGCCACATCTGCGACAGCGTCGGTTGTTGCAAATTAAGCACTATCGACGTCATATTACGGTGACGGGTCGGAACGCCTGCCGATGTCCCGAGAAAAATCAATTCCATAACGCATTTTCCTTCTTGGCCAGAACACAGAGTATAACGGAGCGCACAATGATCCAGTGGCACGATCTTCACCACAGCCAGTTAACCGTCCAACAACTGTACGCCTTGTTGCAGCTACGCTGTGAGGTCTTTGTCGTCGAGCAGGCCTGTCCGTACCAGGATGTAGACGGCGACGATCTTGTCGGCGAGAACCGGCACATCCTCGGCTGGCGCGACGGTAAGCTGGTGGCGTATGCGAGGATTCTGAAAAGTGGCGATGAATTTGAGCCCGTGGTGATAGGCCGGGTGATTGTCAGCCAGGCCGTTCGCGGGGAAAAACTCGGCGTGAAGCTGATGGAGCAAACCCTCGCCAGCTGCGAGCAACACTGGCCGCAGAAGGCGCTGTATCTGGGGGCACAGGCGCATCTTCAGGCGTTTTATGCCCACTTCGGTTTTACTCCCGTTACCGACGTCTATGACGAAGACGGCATTCCGCACATCGGTATGGCGCGGGAAGCGAGATCCTGAAGCATTGTCTATAGTTAGCGGACAGGTTTAACCATGGAGAAAACTGATGGCATATCGTTCTTATGAATCACACATTGATGATGACCTGGCCCTGCTGAGTGACACTCTGGAAGAGGTCTTAAGCTTTTCCGGCGATCCCGCTGACCAGAAGTATATCGAGCTTAAGCTGCGTGCCGAAAGAGCACTGCAGGACGTTCAGTCCCGCGTAAGTCAGGCTTCTGACACCTATTACTACCGGGCGAAACAGGCCGTGACCCGTGCCGATGACTACGTACACGAAAAACCCTGGCAAGGTATTGGCGTGGGTGCCGCCGTTGGGCTGGTGTTAGGGCTGCTGCTGGCACGGCGTTAGGCTGCAAACTGCAAAAATCCGCTCCCTCGTCATGGGTACTGCTTTTTTAGGGCAGTACCCTTTATAATGCATGGTTTATATCAAAGGGAGATTCGCGTGCATTCCATTACCGCTGCGCTGGAAGGCCTGCTGGCTTTTCTGACTGACGACTTACCTGATGCGCCCGGCTCGCGAATTTTTGACACTCCCTTCCCTCTGAATGACGCCTTTGACCCGCTGAGCTGGTTAAGCAGTCAGTCTGCTTTCCCCCAATTTTACTGGCAACACCGCAACGGTCAGGAAGAAGCGGCGGCGCTGGGCGCCGTCTGTCACTTTTCTTCTCTTTCTGATGCCGCTGACTGTTTGCAGGAAGCCCAGGCCGATCTGCGAATCTGGGGGCTGAATGCCTTTGAACCTCGCGACGGGCAGCTGTTTCTTCCCCGGGTAGAGTGGCGTCGTCATGCGGGCAAAGCCTCGTTGCGGCTGACGCTCAGTAGTGACGTTTCCTTACGTGACGATGCCGCCGCGGCGCGGGAATTTTTGACCACTCTTCAGCCTTCACGTCCGCTGCCGTTGCTCAGCGGCGAGCTCAAAAATGAACGCCACTATCCCGATCGCGCAGGCTGGGTGCGTTTGATTCAAACGGCCACCGAGACAATCGCCAACGGCGTGCTGGACAAAGTTGTTCTCGCTCGCGCCACCGATTTACGTTTCGCTGCGCCCCTGCATGCGGGGGCGATGATGGCGGCCAGCCGCCGCGTGAACCTCAACTGTTACCATTTCCTGATGGCCTTTGACGCGCAAAACGCCTTTCTTGGCTCCACGCCGGAGAGACTCTGGCAGCGGCAGGGCACCCAGCTTCTCACGGAGGCGCTGGCGGGCACCGTAGCCAGCCATCCAGACGACAAGCAGGCAGATCATCTGGCAGATTGGCTCATGCAGGATGACAAAAATCAGCGGGAAAATTTGCTGGTCGTTGAGGACATCTGCCAGCGTCTCCAGCAGGACGTCAGCGCGCTGGAGGTGCTGCCGCCGCAGGTGATTCGCCTGCGTAAGGTCCAGCATCTGCGCCGTCGCATTCAGGCCGAACTCCAGGCACCGGACGACGCGCGCTGCCTGGTCCAGCTACAGCCTACTGCCGCCGTGGCCGGATTGCCGCGCGAGCAGGCTCGGCAGTTTCTCGAACAGCATGAGCCCTTTACGCGTGAGTGGTATGCGGGCTCTGCCGGGTATCTTAGCCTGCACCAGAGCGAATTTTGCGTTGCGCTGCGCTCTGCAAAAGTGAGTGGCGACGTCGTTCGGCTGTACGCCGGGGCGGGAATTGTTCGCGGATCGGACCCTGAGCAGGAGTGGCAGGAGATCACGCAAAAAGCGGCGGGGTTACGATCGCTGCTGCTGCCTGAATAACAGATAACCGACGCATATCAATAACCTGTCGTCATCGCTCATCTATAATTATTTGCAAAATTGATACCGGACAATCTCATGTCAGTAAGCGCATTTAACCGACGCTGGGCGGCGGTGATCCTCGAAGCTTTAACCCGCCACGGCGTGCAGCACGTCTGTATTGCGCCGGGTTCGCGTTCCACGCCGTTGACGCTGGCGGCGGCAGAAAATCGCGCACTGATTGCTCACACCCATTTTGACGAGCGTGGCCTGGGTCACCTGGCGCTGGGGCTGGCAAAAAGCAGCCGACAGCCCGTGGCGGTGATCGTCACCTCCGGTACGGCGGTTGCGAATCTCTATCCTGCGCTGATTGAAGCGGGTCTGACCGGTGAAAAACTGATCCTGCTGACGGCGGACAGGCCGCCGGAGCTTATCGACTGCGGCGCCAATCAGGCGATTCGCCAGCCGGGCATGTTCAGCTCTCATCCTTCTCAAACCCTTTCTTTGCCGCGCCCGAGCCAGGATATTCCCGCCCGCTGGCTGGTGTCGTCGATTGATAATGCGCTGGGGCAGCTGCACGGCGGTGGTGTACACATCAACTGTCCTTTCGCGGAGCCGCTATATGGCGAAATGGACGAAACCGGGCTTGAGTGGCAGCGGGCGCTTGGCAACTGGTGGCAGAGCGACAAACCCTGGCTGCGCGAAGGCCTGCTGCTGGAAAGCGAAAAGCAGCGCGACTGGTTCTTCTGGCGGCAAAAGCGCGGCGTTGTCGTGGCCGGGCGCATGAGCGCGGCGGAAGGTAAAAAGGTGGTCGAGTGGGCGAAAACCCTCGGCTGGCCGCTGATTGGCGACGTGCTGTCGCAAACCGGGCAGCCGCTGCCGTGTGCGGATTTATGGCTGGGCAATGCCAAAGCGGTCAGTGAACTGGCTCAGGCGCAGATTGTCATCCAGTTCGGCAGCAGCCTGACGGGCAAGCGCCTCCTGCAATGGCAGGCTACCTGCGAGCCGGATGAATACTGGCTGGTGGATAATCTCCCAGGCAGGCTGGATCCGGCTCATCATCGCGGGCGCAGGCTGGTCTGCGAAATAGATAAATGGCTCGACCAGCACCCGGCGGAGCACCGTCAGGGCTGGAGTGCGGCTATCCCGCGGCTTTCAGAGCAGGCGTGGAAAATGACGGTGGCGCAGCGCGAAACCTTCGGTGAAGCGCAGCTTGCGCACCGCATCAGTGACTATCTGCCGGAGCAAGGCCAGCTGTTCGTTGGCAACAGCCTGGTGGTGCGCCTGATTGACGCGCTGGGACAGCTTCCGGCGGGTTATCCGGTGTACAGCAACCGTGGTGCCAGCGGCATCGACGGGCTGATTTCCACCGCCGCTGGCGTACAGCGCGGCAGCGCCAAATCCACACTCGCGATAGTGGGCGACCTCTCCGCGCTTTACGATCTCAACGGTCTGGCGCTGCTGCGGCAGGTTTCCGCGCCGCTGGTGCTGATTGTGGTGAACAACAACGGTGGACAGATTTTCTCCCTGTTGCCGACGCCCGCCGAAGAGCGCGAGCGCTTCTACCTGATGCCGCAAAACGTCAACTTCGGGCACGCGGCGAAGCTGTTTGGCCTGCGTTATCACCGCCCCGAAAGCTGGGCTGAGCTGGAAGATGCCCTGAGCGGCGCGTGGCGACAGCCGGTGACGACGGTTATCGAACTGGTCGTCAATGACACAGACGGCGCGCAAACCCTGCAACATCTGCTCGCGCAGGTCAGCCAGCTATGACGCTAAACGCCGTTGCCCGTGGAGGTGAGAAAGAGCGGCCCTGGCTGGTTTTTCTGCACGGCTTTTCCGGCGATAACCGGGAGTGGCAAGCGGTCGGTGAATCGCTGAGTCAATTTCCCCGGTTGTATCTCGATTTGCCTGGCCATCACGGCAGCGCTGATGTTCCGGTGACGGGGTTTGACGATGTATCTCGGGAAATACAGGAAACATTGGCAAGCTACAACGTTGCGGCGTGCTGGCTGATTGGCTATTCGTTGGGTGGCCGCGTGGCGATGTATGCTGCTTCTCAGGGAGCGTTGCCTGGCCTGAAAGGCATTATTGTTGAGGGCGGTCATCCCGGCCTTCAGGATGAGGAAGCCCGCAAAATGCGCCTGGCTTCCGATGTACAATGGGATAAACGTTTTCGCACCGAACCGCTCACCCGAGTTTTTGATGCCTGGTACCGCCAGCCGGTGTTTGCTTCGCTGAATGAAAGCCAGCGTCAGGCTCTGGTGGGGCTACGTGCCAGCAACAACGGTTCACGGCTGGCTGACATGCTGATGGCAACGTCGCTTGCGGTACAGCCAGATTTACGCGCGGCGCTAAGCCAGCGTGACTATGCTTTCTGGTACTTATGCGGCGAGCGCGATGCAAAATTCCGCGCCATTGCGCAGGCGCTGGCCGCGCCGTATCACCTTATTCCTCACGCCGGACATAACGCCCACCGGGAAAATCCCGCAGCGGTCGCACACTGTCTGGCACAGATTCTGAACGACTGACGACAGGACAAACTGATGATTTACCCTGATGAAAAAATGCTCTACGCCCCGGTGGAATGGCAGGACTGCTCCGAAGGTTTTACCGACATCCGCTATCAGAAATCCGCTGACGGTATCGCTAAAATCACCATCAATCGTCCACAGGTGCGTAACGCGTTCCGTCCGCTGACCGTCAAAGAGATGATTCAGGCGCTGGCCGACGCTCGCTACGACGATAACGTTGGTGTGATCGTGCTTACCGGTGAAGGCGACAAAGCCTTCTGCGCGGGCGGCGATCAGAAAGTGCGCGGCGACTACGGCGGATATCAGGACGATGCCGGCACGCATCACCTGAACGTGCTGGACTTCCAGCGTCAGATTCGCACCTGCCCGAAACCGGTCGTGGCGATGGTGGCGGGTTACTCCATCGGCGGCGGCCACGTGCTGCACATGATGTGCGATCTGACCATCGCAGCTGAAAACGCGATCTTCGGCCAGACCGGCCCGAAAGTCGGCTCGTTTGACGGCGGCTGGGGTGCAGCCTACATGGCCCGCATCGTGGGGCAGAAAAAAGCGCGTGAAATCTGGTTCCTGTGCCGTCAGTACGACGCAAAAGCCGCGCTGGATATGGGCCTGGTCAACACCGTTGTTCCGCTGGCCGATCTGGAAAAAGAGACCGTTCGCTGGTGCCGTGAAATGCTGCAAAACAGCCCGATGGCTCTGCGTTGCCTGAAAGCAGCACTTAATGCCGACTGCGATGGTCAGGCAGGTCTTCAGGAGCTGGCCGGTAACGCTACTATGCTGTTCTACATGACCGAAGAAGGCCAGGAAGGCCGCAACGCCTTCAACCAGAAGCGTCAGTCTGATTTCAGCAAATTCAAACGGAATCCATAATGCGCAACGCCCAGGTATACCGCTGGCAGATCCCCATGGATGCGGGAGTGGTTCTGCGCGAGCGGCGACTGAAAACCCGCGATGGGCTCTTCGTGCGGCTGCGCCTGGGCGAAGCCGAAGGCTGGGGAGAGATCTCACCCTTGCCGGGATTCAGCCTGGAAACGTTAGAAGAGGCGCAGGTCGCCGTGATGGCCTGGGTCCAGGCCTGGCAGCAGGGGAATGATCCTGAACTTCCGCCGTTACCTTCCGCAGCCTTTGGCCTGAGCTGTGCGCTGGCAGAGCTGCACAACGAGCTACCGCTGGCCGCCGATTACCGCGCGGCACCGCTCTGTACCGGCGATCCGGATGAGCTGTTTGCCGTGCTTGAGGCGATGCCCGGCGAAAAGGTTGCGAAAGTGAAAGTGGGGCTCTGGGAAGCGGTTCGCGACGGCATGGTCGTCAACCTGCTGCTGGAAGCGATTCCTGACTTACAGCTGCGCCTGGATGCCAATCGGGCCTGGACGCCGCTCAAGGCTCAGCAGTTTGCGAAGTACGTTAATCCGGAATACCGCCCGCGTATCGCGTTTATTGAAGAACCGTGCCGCAGCCGTGACGATTCCCGTGCGTTCGCGCAGGAAACCGGCATTGCGATCGCCTGGGATGAAAGCCTGCGCGAAGCCGGTTTTACCTTCACGGCGGAACCCGGCGTAAAAGCGGTGGTCATCAAACCGACGCTTACCGGTAGCCTGCAGCGCGTATGCGAACAAGTGGCTGCGGCGCATGCGCAGGGATTAACCGCGGTGATCAGCTCATCAATCGAGTCAAGCCTCGCTCTCACTCAGCTGGCGCGTATTGCGGCCTGGCTGACGCCGGATACCATGCCTGGCCTCGACACGCTGAACCTGATGCAGGCTCAACTGATTCGTCGCTGGCCGGATAGCAATTTGCCCTGCATGACCTACGAGAGCCTGGATCCGCTGTTATGACCTTCCCTGATTTTCCGTGGCGTCACTGGCGCGCTGCGCGTCCGGATGCCCGGGCGGTGAGGCTGGGCGATGAAGTGCTGACCTGGCGACAGCTGTGCGAAAGTATCGATCGCTTGGCTGCCGGTTTTCTTTCGCAAAACCTCCAGCCGGGCGAGGGCGTGCTGCTGCGGGCCTGGAACTCTCCGCAAACTCTGTTGGCGTGGCTGGCATTGCTACAGTGTGGCGCACGCGTTTTACCGGTTAACCCGCAGCTGCCTCGTGAGCTGGTGGCCGCGCTGCTGCCTCAGTTTTCACTTCATCACGCGGTGCTGCTCACAGAAGAAGCCCCGTTTACAGATTTGCCGATGCTTGCCCTTCAGCAGGCTGAGGCCGCACCGGAATCGCTCTGGCAGCCCGAACGTCTGGCCACGATGACGCTCACTTCCGGCTCCAGCGGCTTACCGAAAGCGGCGGTGCATACGCTGCAGGCCCACCTTGCCAGCGCCAAAGGCGTACTGGCGCTGATGCCTTTTAGTGAATCTGACGACTGGCTGCTGTCGCTGCCGCTGTTTCATGTTTCCGGGCAGGGCATTATCTGGCGCTGGCTGCTGAAAGGCGCATGCCTGACGGTGCGCGAACGCATGCCGCTGGCGCAGATGCTGGCAGGCTGTACGCATGCTTCGCTGGTGCCGACTCAGCTCTGGCGTCTGCTGCACGACGGTGAAACCTCTACGCTTCACACGGTGCTGCTGGGCGGCGCGGCAATTCCTGTCGAGCTTGCCGAACGGTCGCGCTCCCGTGGCATTCAGACGTTCTGCGGCTACGGCCTGACGGAATTCGCTTCCACGGTCTGCGCCAAGGAAACGGATAGCGAAGCTGACGTGGGGCGTGCGCTGCCGGGCAAACAAGTGAAAATCGTTGACGGTGAAATCTGGCTGCGCGGTGACAGCATGGCGGCGGGCTACTGGCGCAACGGCGAGCTGATCCCGCTGACTAATGCCGAAGGCTGGTTTGCCACGCGCGACCGCGGTGAGTGGCATGGCGATCGTCTCAGCGTCCTTGGTCGAATGGATAATCTTTTTTTCTGCGGCGGTGAGGGGATTCAACCCGAAGAGGTTGAGCGGACCATTGTCCGTCATCCGCAAATTGAACAGGTCTTTATTGTGCCGCTGGATGACAACGAATACGGTCAGCGCCCGGTTGCGGTGGTGGAAGGTCGTGAAGGGTTTGACGTTGCCGGGATGCCTGAATGGGCGAAGGATAAGTTGGCCCGGTTCCAGCAGCCTGTTTACTGGCTTCAGCTGCCCGCAAGCCTGAAAACCGGCGGCATTAAAATTTCCCGCCGCGCGCTTCAGGAGTGGGTGAATGCCACGCTGAAAGGCTAAAATTTCTGATTCTCATCCGGGTGATAAACACTTTCTCTGTGAAGGGGCATTTAGCTGTTTTGTCTCACTTCTCCTTCATTACTGCTGAAATTCCCCTCAATATGCCTCGTATCACGTAGTGACTGGTTACAATCCTGTCGCCAATCGCCTTTTTAGTGTCTTGATTCCTGGGCATTCGGCAGTACAATTCTGCCGTTTTTGGGCATTTTTATTAATTTGTGTTTGCTGGAACGTTAAAAAATGAAAAAAGGTATCTTATTAGGTCTGTCCGGGCTGCTGTTTGTTTCTGCGGCGGCGAACGCGATCAGCGTGAGCGGTCAGGCGGGCGAGCATTACACCAACCTGGGTGTAGGTTTTGGAACGGAATCAACGGGTCTGGCGATGAGCGGTAACTGGACCCACAGCGACAACGACGGCGATGCCGCGAACCTCGGTCTGGGTCTGAATATTCCGCTGGGCCCGTTCATCGCGACCGTCGGTGGTAAAGGCGTCTACACCAATCCGAAGCAGGGCGATGAAGGCTATGCGGCTGCGGTAGGCGGTGGTCTGCAGTGGCCTATCGGCGACAGCTTCCGTCTGTTCGGTGAGTATTACTACTCCCCGGATTCCCTCTCCAGCGGTATCGAGAGCTATCAGGAAGCCAACGCAGGCGGTCGCTGGACCATCATGCGTCCGATCAGCATTGAAGCGGGCTACCGTTATCTGAATCTGGCAGGTAAAGATGACAACCGCGACAACGTCATTGCAGACGGCCCGTACGTAGGCGTAAGCGCGGCATTCTGATCTCCCGGCGCGGTATTCTGCCGCGCCTGTTTTCCTTTTCTTCCCGGCCTCCGCTATAGTAAATCGTCCTCTTCTTCAGGAGATAACGATGATAAATGTGGAGATGCTGTCCACGGGTGACGAAGTGCTGCATGGTCAAATCATTGACACCAATGCCGCGTGGCTTGCCGATTACTTATTTACGCAAGGAATGCCGTTAACGCGGCGCAATACCGTTGGTGACGATCTCGATGCGCTGGTATCCATCCTGCGCGAACGCAGCCAGCATGCAGATATTCTGATCGTTAACGGCGGTCTTGGCCCTACCAGCGACGATCTGAGCGCGCTGGCCACCGCCACTGCTAAAGGTGAAGGGCTGGTGCTGCACGAAGCCTGGCTCAAGCAGATGGAGCGCTTCTTCAGCGAGCGTGGCCGGGTGATGGCCCCGAGCAACCGCAAACAGGCGGAAATTCCCGCCAGCGCCGAGTTTATTGATAACCCGGTCGGTACCGCCTGCGGCTTTGCCGTTCAGCTGAACCGCTGCCTGATGTTCTTCACGCCGGGCGTACCTTCGGAATTTAAAGTGATGGTGGCTGAACAGATTGTGCCGCGCCTGCGTGAGCGCTTTACGTTGCCGGAGCCTCCGCTTTGCCTGCGGCTTACCACCTTTGGACGCTCCGAAAGCGATCTGGCCCAGAGCCTTGATCATCTGAACCTGCCGCCTGGCGTGACGATGGGCTATCGCTCATCCATGCCAATCATTGAGCTGAAGCTAACCGGGCCTGCCGCTGAGCGCGACGCGATGCTCGCCCTGTGGCCCGAGGTGCAGAAAGTCGCGGGAGAGAGCCTGATCTTTGAAGGTACCGAAGGCCTGGCGGCGCAGCTGGCCCGCACGCTGCATGAGCGGAATCTGAGCATCACCCTCAGCGAGCAGTTCACCTGCGGGCTGATTGCCCTTCAGCTTGGGCGGGAGAGTGCGCCTCTTCTGGCAAGTGAAGTGGTGCCGTGCCAGGAGGAAACGCTGGCGCAGACGGCGCACTGGACGGCGGAACGCCGGGTGAACCATTTTGCCGGACTGGCGCTGGCCGTCAGCGGACTGGAGCAGGATCATCTCAACTTCGCACTCTCAACCGCCGAAGGCACTTACGCGCTGCGGGTGAAATTTAGCAACTCGCATCACAGCCTCGCGGTGCGTCAGGAGGTATGTGCGATGATGGCGCTGAATATTCTGCGTCGCTGGCTGAACGGCAAATCGGTGGCCAGCGAGCACGGCTGGATCAACGTTGTCGACGACCTCTTCCTGCCAGCGTAATCAGTGTGGGCTTGCCAGCGCCTGAGCCAGAAGGGTAATGGGATGTTCACAGCGCAGGCTGGTGGACATCTCAATCTGCCATTTGCAGGTTTCACAGTCGGTAATCACCAGATCGGCGCCGCTCTCCTCAATTCGGGCAAACAGCGGGGCGCCGATGGCCTGCGAGGTGACGTAGTTTTCGGTTTTAAAACCGTAGGTTCCGGCAATGCCGCAGCACTGTGAATCCAGCACGATAACCTCCAGCTCCGGGATCTGACGCAGCAGCTCAAGGGTGTAAATCGACCAGCCCATTTTTTCCATATGGCAGGGCGTGTGATACACCACCTTCAGCGGCAACCGGCGTAACGGCAGCGTTTTCCCCGCATCCAGCTGTTTCCACAGCCAACGGGTAGCAAGCTCAATGCTGTCGCGAACGTCATGGTTATCAATATCCAGCAGATGTGGATATTCGTCGCGCAGGGTGAACGTGCAGGTTGACGACGTGGCAATCGCCGGCAGCTGTTTTTCCACCACCGCCTTGCGCAGTGAAGCGGTATTGATTTGCGCCTGTTTACGCGCCTTATCGACAAAGCCGTTGGCAATCAGCGGCACGCCGCAGCACTTCTCTTTATCGAGCAGCTGCACCCCGATGCCAAGTGCATTCATCACGCTGATTAAATCTTTGCCAAGCTGCGGGTTGTTGTAATTCACGTAACAGCCGTGGAAAAAGGCGACCTGTTCCGCATATTGCGCCTGCTGTTTTTCAATCCGGCGATACCAGCGTCGGAAGGTTCCCGTACCGTATTTGGGCAACTGGCGGCGATGGTCAATTTTCAGGGCGACGTCCAGCAGTCGACGAACCGGCTTCAGGCCCGTGGTGGCGTTGACGATCGGCGCAAACGGCGTGGAAAGCGTGCCCATTAAATCCGTGTGGCTGAGAATGGCATCGCGAAGCGTGGGCTTCTGCTGGCTGAACCGGGCCCGGGCACGCTGGATAATATCGCCAATGCGAACGTCTGACGGGCAGGCGACCTCACAGCGCTTACAGTTGATGCAATACTTCAGCGCTTCGTCATACAGCGCACCCTCTTTCAGGCGCAGGCGTTCACCGTCCGGGCCTGCCTGTTTCGGGCCCGGATAGTGAGGATTAACGCGGCTTACCGGACAGGCCGTGGTGCAAACGGTACATTTGATACAGTGGTCAAAACGGGTATCGTTCATGGCTGCTCTCCGCTGAGTTCAGTAATCTGGCGGGCAACGTGCAATGCCGTGACTGCGCTGACGCCGCCGGCGCAGCCCTGTGACAGGCCGTCAAAGCCGCTGAGGACACCGCCGATGGCGAAAAAGTTGTTGAAAGGCTGGCCGTTGAGTGAAGCGCGCAGCGCGTTATCCGTTTTAACGCCAAAGCGCTGCCAGGGTTGTGGCTCAAAGAAATCACGGCTGGTCCAGTTTTCCCGCCCGGGCGTTTGCAGCACGTCGAGGCCGAGGACGGGTTCGCTTACGTCCTGCCGACTGGCAACCAGGCCGCCGCTGAAGAAGCTGCCGCTGGCGAGTACGGCAAAGCGGGTGCGCAGCGGGATCTCGCCGTGGTTACGGGTCGAAATCGCGTTGACGCTTTGCCCGCTGTGGCTCACATCCGTCACCGCATCACCCGCCAGCCAGACGCCGCCGTTCTTAATAAACTGACGCTGTAACGCAGCGTGTAATCTGATGCCCGGCACCGACGGGGGCAGCGTCGGCAATAAAGAAAGCGGGCAGGGAAGGGATTCATTCAGCGCGCGCCACAGGCTGTTATCCTGCAGGCCAAAGCAGGCGGGCATGAGGATCCTGTCATACAGCTTTGCTATTGGCAGCAGCGCGGCCAGCAGGCTCTGCGCCTGATTGCCGCCATCCAGCACCCTGGCCAGATTTACCGAGCGGAACTCAGAGGCGTTATCGCGCAGGATGTCCAGCTGTGGGAGTTCGATTTCCAGCGCCTCAGCGTTTGCGCCGCTTTTCCGCAGTGAGGCTGCCGCCAGATGCGGCTGAAAATCGAGAAAGCCGCTGATACCGACGACCGCAATGCGCTCCCCCTTTTCCGGGGCAAGGGCAATGTCCTCAGACGTCAGCCATGCCTGGCGCAGGGTGCCAATGGGGGTAATGCGCTGATGCGGCTGCTCAACGCTGCCCTGCATAGCAATGCCGCATTCGCTCAGCAGCGCTTCGGTTTGATGTGCACAGGCCAACACCGCTGTTTTGCCGATCAGGCTATAGGGATGCGTGGGTTCGGTGGCCGCGAGCCTCTCCAGCGCAGCATCAAGGTGAATTTCCGATGAATGGGTCAGCAAATCAAGGGAGCCGGACGAAAAGTGCAGGCCGCTCTGGCCGAGGCTGATGATGGCGCACCGCAGGCCCTGGCGGGTCAGCTCCAGCCCGCACAGCAGCCCCGCGAGTCCGCCGCCGATGATGACGGTATCAAATTTCATCCTGGTGCTCCTTTTCCAGACCGCACAATCCCTGCCAGACCCAGCGCGTAAATTCGCTTTCCCGCAGCGCATCGCCCCAGGCGATGGGCTGCACGCCCCGCCAGCGCTCGTTCAGAAATTCAGAGAGCTGATTGAGCGATTGCGCAGGCGTGGTGACCTGATAACGCTGGAGTAAACCGGCTGCCCGGCAGGCGCAGAGTTCACCCTGGCAGGAGCCCATGCCAACGCGCGTACGACGACGCAGGTCGAGCAAATTCTTCACTGCCAGGTTGTCGACGGCATAGCGTACTTCCCCGGCGGTGACGGCTTCGCATTCACACACCAGGCTCCGGTGCAGTCGTGAATCGCCAAGCCATTCTGGCGTACGGTCGCCATGGCGATAAACAGCAGAACCGCGCAGCGGGGCAGGAAGGGAAATCATTTTGTGCAACGTGTTTTCGGTTGTTTCGCGTGAACCCGGCAAGGGAATGTCAGCCGTGGTGCAGGCTGCGCTGTGATTCAGTTTTCGGCAGACGGCATCGGTTGCCATTTCCGCCATCAGCCGATAGGTCATCAGCTTACCGCCGGTGATGGTGATAAAGCCCTCCATGCCGTCGCGTCTGGCGTGATCGAGCAGCACAATCCCTCTGCTGACGTTACGCCCGCTGGGATCGTCGTCGCTGGCGACCAGGGGACGCACGCCGCAGTACGCGCGAAGAATGCGCGTTGTCGCCATTATCGGAGCCAGTTTTTCCCCTTCACACAGCAGGATATCGACTTCTTCCGCTGTGACACGGTTGTAGTCGATATCGCGGTAATCAATGTGCGTGGAGGTCGTACCAATCAGCGAAATCGTATCGCCAGGCACGAGAATATCGGCATCCGCAGGCTTGCGGCAGCGGTTGATCACGTGCTGGTTAATGCGGTTTTCGAAAATGAGCAGTGACCCTTTTGCCGGGAACATGCGCACGGACAGGTCGGCGTATTCGGCAATACGCTGGCCCCAGATGCCGCCCGCGTTGACGATGACCTGGGCATGTAGCTGTTCGGTTTTTTGTGTTGTGCGATCCCATATCGTTACCCCGCATACGCGCGCGCCCTGGCGGATGAGCCCCGTCACTTCGCAGCCGGTACGAATGATGGCACCGTGCTCGCGGGCATCCAGCATATTGGCGGCCGTCAGCCGGAAGGGATCTACTGTGCCGTCGGGCACTTTCACCGCGCCGATAATTGCCGGGTTGACTGCGGGCTCCAGCGTCAGCGCCTGGGCGGGCGTCAGCGGTTGGGCATCAATATTTGCGCTTCGGCAGGCTTCAATAAACTGCTGCTGAAAGTCGAGAGAATCTTCCGGCAGGGTAATAAACAGCCCTTGTGTGGCTTCAGTACAGTGGCGGGCAATGCGTTTGAGAATAGCGTTTTCGGCGATGCATTCACGGGCAGATTCCGGGTCGGTGACCGCGTAGCGTGCACCGCTGTGCAGCAGACCGTGGTTGCGGCCAGTCGCCCCGGTGGCGATATCATCACGCTCGACAAGAATCGCTTTGAGGCCGCGCAGAGCGCAGTCCCTGGCGATTCCGGCACCCGTTGCGCCACCGCCGATGATGATGACATCGGCTTCATTGACCGTCGCGAAAGTCATACTGCTCCCTTCCTGTTCATTTTCGTCCAGTTAGCCACAATAAAACTGTGGTTTGTTTGATATCGCGCATAATCGAACATAAATCGAAAATGAAACGTGATTCCGTGCTCACAATGGAATATTTGTCATAATTCTGTAACATTTTGTGCGACATTTCACAGTACGCCCGCTACGCTTTGCCTACCATCCGCCCCGGATGATGACTCATCCCTGCTACTGATAATTCTCAGACGTTTGTATCTGATAACGATGGCCACGGAGGCTACCATGCTCAGTATTTTTAAACCTGCCGCCCACGCGGCGAGATTGCCTGAGGCGCAGATAGATGCGCACTATCGCCGACTGCGCTGGCAGATTTTCCTCGGGATCTTCTTCGGTTATGCGGCCTACTACCTGGTGCGCAAAAACTTTGCCCTTGCCATGCCTTATCTGATTGAACAGGGCTTCTCGCGCGGCGATTTAGGCTTCGCGCTGTCGGGCATTTCAATCGCCTATGGTTTTTCGAAATTCATCATGGGGTCGGTTTCCGATCGCTCAAATCCGCGCGTTTTCCTGCCTGCCGGGCTAATTCTTGCGGCGGCGGTGATGCTGTTTATGGGCTTCGTGCCCTGGGCAACGTCCAGCATTGCGGTTATGTTCGTGCTGCTGTTTATCTGCGGCTGGTTCCAGGGGATGGGCTGGCCGCCGTGCGGGCGCACCATGGTCCACTGGTGGTCACAGAAGGAGCGCGGTGGCATTGTGTCGGTATGGAACTGTGCGCATAACGTTGGCGGTGGTTTGCCGCCGCTGCTGTTCCTGTTAGGGATGGCATGGTTCAACGACTGGAAGGCGGCGCTGTATATGCCGGCTTTCGGCGCGATTCTGGTCGCGCTGTTTGCCTTTGCCCTGATGCGCGATACGCCGCAGTCCTGCGGCCTGCCGCCGATTGAGGAGTACAAAAACGACTATCCGGACGACTACAGCGAAAAGCATGAAGAAGAACTGACGGCAAAACAGATCTTCATGCAGTACGTGCTGCCCAATAAATTACTGTGGTATATCGCGGTGGCGAACGTGTTCGTGTATCTGCTGCGCTACGGCATCCTCGACTGGTCACCCACCTATCTGAAAGAAGTGAAGCATTTCGCGCTGGACAAGTCCTCCTGGGCCTATTTCCTGTATGAATATGCGGGGATCCCGGGCACGTTGCTGTGCGGCTGGATGTCGGACAAAGTGTTCCGCGGCAACCGAGGGGCAACCGGCGTGTTCTTTATGACGCTGGTGACCATCGCCACCGTTGTTTACTGGCTTAACCCGCCGGGTAATCCGGGCGTGGATATGACCTGTATGATTGTTATCGGCTTCCTGATTTATGGTCCGGTGATGCTGATTGGCCTGCATGCGCTTGAGCTGGCACCGAAAAAAGCTGCGGGTACGGCCGCGGGCTTTACCGGGTTGTTCGGCTATCTCGGCGGTTCCGTGGCGGCCAGCGCTATTGTGGGCTATACGGTCGACTTCTTCGGCTGGGACGGCGGTTTCATGGTGATGATCGGCGGTAGCGTACTGGCGGTGATTTTACTGCTGGTGGTGATGGCAGGTGAGAAACGTCATCATGCGGAAATGCAGGCGCGTCGACAATAAGGAGCATTGTGATGAAATTAACGCAATTAGCAACGGGCCTGCTGCTGGCCGGTTTAATGACGGGCTCTGCGCTCGCGGCCGATAAGATTGTTATCGCTCACCGTGGTGCCAGCGGCTACCTGCCCGAGCATACGCTCCCCGCGAAAGCGATGGCCTATGCGCAGGGTGCGGATTATCTGGAGCAGGATTTAGTGATGACAAAGGACGACCAGCTGGTCGTCCTGCATGACCATTATCTTGACCGCGTGACGGACGTGGCTGAACGTTTCCCGGACCGCGCCCGTAAAGATGGCCGCTATTACGCCATCGACTTCACGCTGGCGGAAATTCGTTCGCTGAAGTTTACCGAGGGCTTTGAGATTGAAAACGGCAAGAAGGTGCAGGTCTATCCGGGGCGCTTCCCGATGGGCAAGTCTGATTTCCGTATTCACACTTTTGAAGAGGAAATTGAGTTTGTTCAGGGGCTGAACCACTCAACCGGTAAAAATATTGGTATCTATCCGGAAATCAAAGCGCCGTGGTTCCATCATCAGGAAGGCAAGGATATTGCGGCGAAAACGCTGGCGGTGCTGAAGCAGTACGGTTACGCCAGCAAGAAGGACAAGGTCTATCTGCAATGTTTTGATGCCGCTGAGCTGAAGCGCATTAAAACCGAGCTGGAGCCGAAGATGGGGATGGATCTCAATCTGGTGCAGCTGATTGCTTATACCGACTGGAATGAAACCCAGGAGAAGCAGCCGGACGGGAAGTGGATTAACTACAGCTACGACTGGATGTTTAAGCCCGGCGCGATGAAGCAGATTGCACAGTACGCGGACGGCATCGGGCCGGATTACCATATGCTGGTGGCTGAGGGCTCCACGCCGGGCCACGTGAAGCTTACGGCAATGGTTAAAGAGGCGCATGCCAGCAGGATGCAGGTGCATCCGTATACCGTGCGTGCGGATCAGCTGCCGGAGTATGCAACGGACGTGAATCAGCTGTACGACGTGCTGTATAACCAGGCGGGCGTGGACGGGCTGTTTACGGATTTCCCCGATAAAGCGGTGAGTTTTTTGCAAGATAAGCGCTAAAAGCGTCGGGTGGTGATTGGGCCAGATCTGGCCTACAAACTGCGGTTTTGTAGGTCGGGTCAGCGAAGCGCCGCCCGACATCATCACATCTCGATTTCGATATCGCCCTTCGCTTTGCAGCAGCAGGGCAGAATTTCGCCCTGCTGAACAAAGGCCAGCGGCTCCATCAGCCAGTCAACCTGGCCGGAGACCAGGCGGCAACGGCAGGAGCCGCAGTAACCTTCGCGACACTGAAATTCCACCGCAACGTTATGCGATTCCAGCGCCGCCAGAAGGGAAGCGTGTTCTTCCTGGCACAGCAGCTGTGTGCCCGTCACGCGAAGGGTTACGCGGCTCATCAGAGCTGGAAGTTGCTCAGGTCGTCGGCATCGATTTCAGAATCAATCTGACCGACCAGATACGAGCTGACTTCCACTTCCTGCGGCGCCACCTGGACGTTATCGGACACAAGCCAGGTGTTAATCCACGGAATTGGGTTAGAGCGCGTCTGGAATGGCAAATCGAGGCCCACCGCCTGCATGCGAATATTGGTGATGTACTCGACGTACTGACAAAGGATGTCTTTGTTCAGGCCGATCATTGAGCCGTCACGGAACAGGTAGTCTGCCCACTCTTTCTCCTGCTGGGCCGCCAGCACGAACAGGTCATAGCACTCCTGCTTGCACTCTTCAGCTATCTCCGCCATTTCCGGGTCGTCCTGGCCCGAGCGCAGCAGATTCAGCATGTGCTGGGTGCCGGTCAGGTGCAGGGCTTCGTCGCGGGCAATCAGACGGATAATCTTGGCATTACCTTCCATCAGTTTGCGCTCGGCAAAGGCGAAGGAGCAGGCGAAGCTCACGTAGAAGCGAATGGCTTCCAGGGCGTTAACGCTCATCAGGCACAGGTACAGCTTTTTCTTCAGCTCGCGCAGGTTCACGGTGACGGTTTTGCCGTTCACGGTGTGAGTGCCTTCGCCCAGCAGGTGCCAGTAGCTGGTGAGTTCAATCAGTGAATCGTAGTAGTGGGAAATGCCTTCCGCACGTTTCTGGATCTGCTCATTGGTGACGATGTCATCAAACACGGTCGCCGGATCGTTGACGATGTTGCGGATGATGTGGGTGTAAGAGCGCGAGTGGATCGTTTCCGAAAATGCCCACGTCTCAACCCAGGTTTCCAGTTCAGGAATGGAAATCAGCGGCAGCAGCGCCACGTTCGGGCTGCGGCCCTGGATGGAGTCCAGCAGCGTCTGGTACTTCAGGTTGCTGATGAAAATATGCTTTTCGTGATCTGGCAGTGCCTGGTAGTCAATGCGGTCGCGGGAAACGTCGACTTCTTCCGGGCGCCAGAAGAAGGAGAGCTGTTTCTCAATCAGCTTTTCGAAGATGTCATATTTTTGCTGATCGTAGCGGGCCACGTTGACCGGCTGGCCAAAAAACATCGGCTCCAGGAGTTGGTTATTTTTCGTCTGTGAAAAGGTGGTGTATGCCATGAGTGGGATCCTGTCCTGGTATTATACGCCGGGTGGCGCTTCGCTAACCCGGCCTACAAGAGACCGTAGGCCCGGCAAGCAACGCGCCGCCGGGCAATATTATCAAATCTTACATGCGCCGCTTTCGCAGCCGTCGTCCTGGATGGACGGTGCCAGGTCGTCCTGGGCATCTTCTGCGCCATCACGGGTGTTGTGATAGTACAGGGTTTTCACGCCAAATTTATAGGCATTGAGCAGGTCTTTGAGCAGCTGCTGCATCGGTACTTTGCCAGACGGGAAACGCGTCGGGTCATAGTTGGTGTTTGCCGAAATAGACTGATCGATAAACTTCTGCATGATGCCGACCAGCTGGAGGTAGCCGTCATTATTCGGCATTTCCCACAGCAGCTCGTAGCCGTTTTGCAGTTTTTCGTAGTCCGGCACCACCTGGCGCAGGATACCGTCTTTCGAGGCTTTAATGCTCACGTGACCGCGCGGCGGCTCAATGCCGTTGGTGGCGTTGGAGATCTGCGAAGAGGTCTCTGACGGCATCAGCGCGGAGAGCGTGGAGTTACGCAGGCCGTGCTCTTTGATGGATTCACGCAGGGCTTCCCAGTTGTAGTGCAGCGGCTCGCTGACGATCCCGTCCAGGTCTTTCTTGTAAGTGTCGATTGGCAGAATGCCTTTAGCGTAGGTGGTTTCGTTGAACCACGGGCATGCGCCTTGCTCTTTCGCCAGCTCGTTAGAGGCTTTCAGCAGGTAGTACTGAATGGCTTCGAACGTTTTGTGAGTCAGGTTGTTGCCGCTGCCGTCGGAGTAGCGTTTACCGTGCTTCGCCAGGTAGTAGGCGAAGTTGATGACGCCGATACCGAGAGTACGACGGCCCATCGCACCGCGTTTGGCGGCCAGAATCGGGTAGTCCTGATAGTCGAGCAGGGCATCCAGCGCGCGGACGGCCAGGATGGCCAGCTCTTCCAGATCGTCTAGGCTGTCAATCGCACCGAGGTTAAACGCCGACAGCGTACACAGGGCGATTTCACCGTTTTCGTCGTTGACGTCGTCCAGCGGTTTGGTCGGCAGGGCGATTTCCAGGCACAGGTTAGACTGGCGCACTGGCGCTACCACCGGGTCGAACGGGCTGTGGGTGTTGCAGTGGTCGACGTTCTGAATGTAGATACGACCCGTGGACGCACGTTCCTGCATCACCAGTGAGAACAGCTCTACGGCCTTGATGCGCTGCTTGCGAATGGTGTCGTCTTTTTCGTATTTCACGTACAGGCGCTCGAACTCGTCCTGATCGGCGAAGAAGGCGTCGTACAGGCCCGGGACGTCGGACGGGCTGAACAGCGTGATGTCCTCACCTTTCAGCAGGCGGGTGTACATCAGCTTGTTGATCTGCACGCCGTAGTCCATGTGGCGCACGCGGTTCGCTTCGGTACCGCGGTTGTTTTTCAGCACCAGCAGGCTTTCCACTTCCAGATGCCACATTGGGTAGAAGAGGGTGGCCGCACCGCCGCGCACGCCGCCCTGAGAGCAGGATTTCACCGCGGTCTGGAAGTGCTTATAGAAAGGAATACAGCCGGTGTGGAACGCTTCACCGCCGCGAATCGGGCTGCCCAGCGCACGGATGCGACCGGCGTTGATGCCGATACCGGCGCGCTGGGAAACATATTTCACGATGGCGCTGGAGGTGGCGTTGATGGAGTCCAGGCTGTCGCCGCATTCAATCAGTACGCAGGAACTGAACTGGCGCGTCGGGGTACGCACGCCGGACATGATTGGCGTTGGCAGTGAAATCTTGAACGTCGACACGGCGTCATAGAAACGCTTCACGTAGTCCAGACGCGTTTCGCGCGGGTAGTTAGAGAACAGGCACGCGGCAACCAGAATATAGAGGAACTGGGCGCTCTCATAGATTTCGCCCGTAACGCGGTTCTGAACCAGGTACTTCCCTTCCAGCTGCTTAACGGCGGCGTAGGAGAAGTTCATGTCACGCCAGTGGTCGATAAAACCGTCCATCTGCTTGAACTCTTCTTCCGTGTAGTCTTCCAGCAGATGACTGTCGTATTTACCCAGCTCTACCATGTTGACGACGTGGGTGTAGAGCGCCGGTGGCTCGAACTGGCCGTAGGCCTTTTTACGCAGGTGGAAAATCGCCAGGCGCGCGGCCAGGTACTGGTAGTCCGGTGCGTCACGGGAGATCAGGTCGGCAGCAGCCTTGATGATGGTCTCATGGATATCGGCGGTTTTGATACCGTCGTAGAACTGGATATGCGAGCGCAGTTCAACCTGAGAAATGGAAACGTTGTTCAGCCCCTCGGCCGCCCAGTCGAGCACGCGATGAATTTTATCGAGATCGATACGCTCGGTCCCGCCATCACGCTTAGTCACCATCAGACTCTGATTCATGTGCTTTTTACCTGTCCGTGAAAGAAAAAATATCCCCCGTTTATCCACAGAACGCCGCTGTGACTAACTCTGTGGATAAATACTATATATTGGGGGTGTGCGATAAGTTAAACGCTATATGGTGAGTATTCTAGTAAGGATTCATTTGAGTACAAGGGTTGATTTTGACGTTAACTTGAGGTTGTCAAAGCGTGAAAAAGGCTAAGTCCTCGAACTGTAAGGCCTGGACGTGATGTCAATAATGTAGAAAAAAAAATGAAAA
The DNA here is from genome assembly GCF_040750395.1 of Scandinavium sp. UTDF21-P1B. Classification (NCBI taxonomy): domain Bacteria; kingdom Pseudomonadati; phylum Pseudomonadota; class Gammaproteobacteria; order Enterobacterales; family Enterobacteriaceae; genus Scandinavium; species Scandinavium sp. UTDF21-P1B. Next base: position 90,521 of record NZ_JBFLVD010000017.1, on the reverse strand, counting down.
TTTGATCGAGTGCTGATTTCTTCAACGAGGGAAGGATTTGCGCAACGGGATGCTGCGCAAACTTTATAAAAATAACTTATGACGTCAGACGTTTTTTGCGGTTGTATGCAACATATAGTTAACATCAACACCCGGTGCGAGCTTGAAGTGATTGGTCACCGGATTGTAGTGCAGGCCCGTCATGTGGCGTTCCTGAAGGCAGGTGTCGTCTACCCAGCTCAGCAGCTCGGCAGGCTTAATGAATTTCTTCACGTCATGCGTACCTTTCGGCACCATCTTCAGCACATACTCTGCGCCGACGACCGCCATCAGCCACGCTTTGCCGTTACGGTTTATCGTCGAGAAAAAGACCTGGCCGCCTGGCTTCACCAGCTTTGCACAGGCGTTAACCACGGATTGCGGGTCCGGCACGTGCTCCAGCATTTCCATGCAGGTGACCACGTCATACTCCTGCGCGTGTTTCGCCGCGTGATCTTCGACGGTTTCCTGCACATAGTTCACGTGAATGCCGGTTTCCAGCGCATGCAGGCGCGCGACCTGAAGCGGCTCAAAGCCCATGTCCAGCCCGGTTACCTCGGCGCCTTCCCGTGCCATGCTTTCGGCGAGGATGCCGCCACCGCAGCCTACGTCCAGCACTTTTTTGCCAAACAGACCGTCGGAGCGGGTGGCGATATAGCCTAAACGCAGCGGATTGATGCGATGCAGCGGTTTGAATTCCCCTTCGAGATCCCACCAGCGTGAAGCGACAGCTTCAAATTTTGCAATTTCGTCGCGATCGACGTTAGCCACCGGCTGTTTTTCAGCATTCATGGGCGCATTGACTCCTTTTCTTATCAGGCCTGTGAGTATATCAGCACCCCGGCGCGAATAAAGCGCCGCGCGGGTGCTATTGATTTACCTCAATCCTGTCTGCTGTGTTATAATTTGCGACCTTTGAATCCGGGAAACATGTAGAGGGATAGCGGTTAGATGAGCGACCTTGCGAGAGAAATTACACCGGTCAACATCGAGGAAGAGCTAAAGAGCTCCTATCTGGATTATGCGATGTCGGTGATTGTTGGCCGTGCGCTGCCAGATGTCCGTGATGGCTTAAAGCCGGTACACCGTCGCGTACTTTACGCCATGAACGTACTGGGCAATGACTGGAACAAAGCCTATAAAAAATCCGCCCGTGTCGTGGGTGACGTCATCGGTAAATACCATCCCCATGGTGATTCCGCAGTGTATGACACCATCGTACGTATGGCCCAGCCGTTCTCGCTGCGCTACATGCTGGTCGATGGGCAGGGTAACTTCGGTTCCGTTGACGGCGACTCCGCGGCGGCGATGCGTTATACGGAAATCCGTATGTCGAAAATCGCCCATGAGCTGATGGCTGACCTGGACAAGGAAACCGTCGATTTCGTGGATAACTATGACGGCACGGAAAAAATTCCGGACGTCATGCCAACCAAAATTCCAAACCTGCTGGTGAACGGTTCGTCCGGGATCGCGGTGGGTATGGCCACCAACATTCCGCCACACAACCTGACGGAAGTGATCAACGGCTGCCTCGCCTACATTGATGATGAAGACATCAGCATTGAAGGGCTGATGGAGCACATTCCGGGGCCTGACTTCCCGACTGCCGCCATCATCAACGGTCGTCGTGGTATCGAAGAAGCCTACCGCACCGGTCGCGGCAAAATTTACATTCGCGCCCGCGCGGAAGTGGAAGCCGACGCGAAAACCGGTCGTGAAACCATCATCGTGCATGAAATTCCGTATCAGGTGAACAAAGCTCGCCTGATCGAGAAAATCGCCGAGCTGGTGAAAGAGAAACGCGTAGAAGGGATCAGCGCGCTGCGTGACGAGTCTGATAAAGACGGTATGCGCATCGTGATTGAAATCAAACGTGATGCGGTGGGGGAAGTGGTTCTCAACAACCTTTATTCCCAGACCCAGCTGCAGGTTTCCTTCGGTATCAACATGGTTGCGCTGCACCATGGTCAGCCGAAGATCATGAACCTGAAAGACATTCTTTCGGCGTTCGTGCGTCACCGCCGTGAAGTGGTGACTCGCCGTACCATCTTCGAACTGCGTAAAGCGCGCGACCGTGCGCACATCCTTGAAGCTCTGGCCATCGCGCTGGCGAACATCGATCCGATCATTGAGATGATCCGTCGTGCGCCAACCCCTGCGGAAGCAAAAGCCGCGCTGATCGCGCAAAGCTGGGATCTCGGCAACGTGGCTGCGATGCTGGAACGCGCAGGCGACGATGCGGCACGTCCGGAGTGGCTGGAGCCGCAGTACGGTATCCACGACGGCAAATACTTCCTGACCGAGCAGCAGGCTCAGGCGATTCTGGATCTGCGTCTGCAGAAGCTGACCGGCCTGGAGCATGAAAAGCTGCTCGATGAGTACAAAGAGCTGCTGGAGCAGATCGCTGAACTGCTGCACATTCTGGGTAGCGCAGACCGTCTGATGGAAGTGATTCGCGAAGAACTGGAACTCGTTCGCGAGCAGTTCGGCGATGAGCGTCGCACTGAAATCACTGCCAATAGCGCCGACATCAACATCGAAGACCTGATTAACCAGGAAGACGTTGTGGTCACGTTGTCGCATCAGGGCTATGTGAAGTATCAGCCGCTGACCGATTACGAAGCTCAGCGCCGCGGCGGCAAAGGCAAATCTGCCGCCCGTATTAAAGAAGAAGACTTTATCGACCGCCTGCTGGTGGCCAACACCCACGACACCATTCTGCTGTTCTCCAGCCGTGGTCGTCTGTACTGGATGAAGGTTTATCAGCTGCCGGAAGCCAGCCGTGGCGCGCGTGGACGTCCAATCGTCAACCTGCTGCCGCTTGAAGCCGATGAGCGTATTACCGCTATTCTGCCGGTGCGTGAGTACGAAGAGGGCGTCAACGTCTTTATGGCAACCGCCAGCGGTACCGTGAAGAAAACGGCGCTGACCGAGTTCAGCCGTCCGCGTTCTGCCGGGATCATTGCGGTGAACCTGAACGAAGGCGACGAACTGATTGGCGTTGACCTGACCAACGGTAACGACGAAGCGATGCTGTTCTCTGCCGCCGGTAAGGTGGTGCGCTTTAAAGAGAGCGCTGTGCGTGCCATGGGCCGTACGGCAACCGGCGTTCGCGGTATTAAGCTTGCGGGTGAAGACAAAGTTGTTTCGCTGATCATTCCTCGCGGTGAAGGTGCCATCCTGACCGTTACGCAGAACGGCTACGGTAAGCGTACCGCAGAAACGGAATACCCAACTAAATCACGCGGCACGCAGGGCGTTATCTCGATCAAAGTGACCGAGCGTAACGGTTCCGTGGTTGGCGCGGTTCAGGTTGTGGATACCGATCAGATCATGATGATCACCGATGCCGGTACGCTGGTGCGTACGCGCGTGTCGGAAGTCAGCGTGGTTGGTCGTAACACCCAGGGCGTTATCCTCATCCGCACTGCGGAGGATGAAAACGTGGTGGGCCTGCAGCGCGTGGCTGAGCCGGTTGACGAAGAAGAGCTCGACGCTATCGACGGCACCGTTGCCGAAGGTGACGACGAGATCGCGCCTGAAGCGGAATCTGACGACGACGTGGCGGATGACGCCGACGACGAATAATCGTCTTAAATCATTGCCAAAGGGTCAGCGAATGCTGGCCCTTTTTCTTAGAATATTGCGAGGGGTGCGATTTACCGCTACCTTAATCGCATCTTTACGCATCCACACGGCTAAACGTTGAAATACCTTGTCTCCTTTCGCACGACTCTGAAAGTCTCCCGCTATCTGTTCCGGGCCCTGGCACTGCTGGTCTGGCTGCTGATTGCTTTCGTCTCGGTGTTCTACATCGTCAATGCGCTGCACACCAAAGAGGCTGAGATTCGCCAGGAGTTTAACCTCAGCTACGATCAGGCTCAGCGCTATATTCAGCGCACCTCAGACGTGATGAAAGAGCTGAAATACATCGCGGAAAACCGCCTCAGCGCGGAAAACGGCGTGCTTTCGTCACGTACGGTAAAAGACGACACCGAAGTGCCGGAGTTTGAGCCTCTGTTCCAGGATTCTGACTGCGGTGCGTTGAGCAACAACTGGCGCGGATCGCTGGAGTCGCTGGCGTGGTTTATGCGTTACTGGCGCGACAATTTCTCTGCTGCCTACGATCTGAATCGCGTGTTCCTGATTGGCAGCGACAATTTATGCATGGCGAACTTTGGCCTGCGCGATATGCCGATGGAGCGCGACCAGGCGCTGAAAACCCTGCATGAGCGTATTGTGAAATACCGCAATGCGCCGCAGGACGAGCGCGGCAACAATCTGTTCTGGATAAGCCAGGGCCCGCGTCCTAGCGTGGGTTATTTCTATGCGCTGACGCCGGTTTATCTCGCCAATCGCCTGCAGGCGCTGCTGGGCATCGAACAAACTATCCGCATGGAAAACTTCTTTACGCCGGGCAGTATGCCAATGGGCGTGACGATTCTCGATGAAGGCGGCCAGCCTTTGATTGCGCTCACCGGTGGGGAAAGCAAACTCAACATCGACCCGCACTGGATGCAGGAGCGGGCGTGGTTTGGCTACACTTCCGGCTTCCGCGATTTGGTGCTGAAGAAAAGCCTGCCGCCGTCGTCACTGAGCATTGTTTATTCGGTGCCGGTCGATCTGGTCCTCGAGCGCATCAGAATGCTGATCCTCAATGCCGTACTGCTGAATATTCTCACCGGCGTGGCGCTGTTTACGATGGCGCGCATGTACGAGCGGCGAATTTTCCTGCCCGCAGAAGCGGACGCGCAGCGTCTGGAAGAGCATGAGCAGTTCAACCGCAAGATTGTGGCCTCGGCGCCCGTTGGGATCTGTATTCTGCGTACGCTGGACGGCACCAACATCCTGAGTAACGAACTGGCGCATAACTATCTGAATATGCTCACCCACGAAGACCGGCAGCGGCTGACGCAGATTATCTGCGGGCAACAGGTGAACTTTGTGGACGTGCTGACGAGCAACAATACCAACCTGCAAATCAGTTTTGTTCATTCGCGCTACCGCAATGAAAACGTGGCGATTTGCGTGCTGGTTGACGTCTCGTCGCGCGTAAAAATGGAAGAGTCGCTACAGGAAATGGCGCAGGCCGCGGAGCAGGCGAGTCAGTCGAAGTCTATGTTCCTTGCTACGGTGAGCCATGAGCTGCGTACGCCGCTCTATGGCATTATTGGTAACCTCGATTTACTGCAAACCAAGGAGCTGCCGAAGGGCGTTGACCGCCTGGTGACGGCGATGAACAACTCGTCGAGCCTGCTGCTGAAAATCATCAGCGATATTCTCGACTTCTCGAAGATTGAGTCTGAGCAGCTGAAAATTGAGCCGCGTGAGTTTTCCCCGCGCGAAGTGATGAGCCATATCACCGCCAACTATCTGCCGCTGGTGGTACGTAAACAGCTCGGACTTTACTGCTTCGTTGAGCCGGACGTCCCGCAGCAGCTGGCGGGGGATCCGATGCGTCTGCAGCAGGTCATCTCTAACCTGCTCAGCAATGCGATTAAATTCACCGATGTGGGCTGCATTATTCTGCATTTGCAGCGCGACGAGGATTACCTCAGCATCAGCGTGCGCGATACCGGCGTCGGTATTCCGGCCAAAGAAGTGGTGCGCTTATTCGATCCGTTCTTCCAGGTCGGCACCGGCGTGCAGCGCAATTTCCAGGGTACCGGACTGGGGCTTGCGATTTGCGAGAAGCTCATCAGCATGATGGACGGTGACATTTCGGTCGATACCGAGCCGGGAATGGGCAGCCAGTTCACGATTCGTATTCCGCTTTATGGCGCGCAAAATCTCAAGCCGGTGACCATTGAAGGCCTCGCCGGTAAACGCTGTTGGCTTGCGGTGCGTAATGCCTCGCTGGCGCAGTTTGTTGAATCGCTGCTGGCGCGTCACGGGGCGGAAGTGCTGCTGTATGAAGGCCAGACGCCGCAGTCAGAGGATATGCTCATTACCGATGATGAACTGGCGGAGCCGTGGAAAGGGCGCGGGGCGATCGTTTTCTGCCGTCGCCATATCGGTATCCCGCTGGAGCGTAAGCCCGGTGAATGGATCCACAGCGTCGCGTCCCCGCATGAGCTGTTGACGCTGCTGGGCCGTATCTACAGCATTCAGGTCGATGATGCCGAACGTGGCGGAGATCTGCCGTCGGCAGACAATATCACCACCGCGAATGATGACATGATGATTCTGGTGGTGGACGATCATCCGATTAATCGCCGCCTGCTGGCCGATCAGCTTGGATCGCTCGGCTATCAGTGTAAAACCGCCAACGACGGCGTTGACGCGTTGAATGTGCTCAGCAAGAATCACATCGATATCGTGTTAAGCGACGTGAACATGCCGAACATGGATGGCTATCGCCTGACGCAGCGCATTCGCCAGCTTGGGCTGACCTTGCCGGTGGTGGGCGTGACGGCTAACGCTCTGGCTGAAGAGAAGCAGCGCTGCCTGGAGTCTGGCATGGACAGCTGTTTATCGAAACCGGTGACGCTGGATGTGATAAGCCAGACGCTGGCGGTCTACGCTGCGCGGGTCAGAAAAAGCAGAGAGGCGTAGTCCTGTAAAACCTGGCCCTGAAAAAGAAAAACCCCGACGAGTCGGGGTTTTTTGTGCGTAGCCTTGGCAAGGAACTAGTCTTTGTCCGCCGGGCTCAGCGTCACGGAAGAAAGGTAGTTCAGCAGGGCGATGTCGTTTTCCACGCCAAGCTTCATCATTGCCGACTTCTTCTGGCTGCTGATGGTCTTGATGCTGCGGTTGAGCTTCTTGGCGATCTCCGTCACCAGGAAACCTTCTGCGAACAGACGCAGCACTTCACTCTCTTTCGGAGAGAGACGTTTGTCGCCGTAGCCGCCTGCGCTGATTTTTTCCAGCAGGCGGGAAACGCTTTCCGGGGTAAATTTCTTCCCTTTCTGCAAAGCGGCCAGCGCTTTTGGCAGATCGGTTGGTGCGCCCTGTTTCAGGACAATCCCTTCAATATCGAGATCCAGAACGGCACTCAGAATCGCCGGGTTATTGTTCATGGTCAGCACAATAATCGACAGGCCCGGGAAGTGGCGTTTGATGTATTTGATAAGCGTAATGCCATCACCGTACTTGTCTCCGGGCATGGAGAGATCGGTGATCAGCACATGGGCGTCCAGTTTAGGCAGATTATTAATAAGCGCAGTGGAGTCTTCAAATTCGCCGACGACATTCACCCACTCGATTTGCTCAAGTGATTTGCGAATACCGAACAGTACAATCGGGTGATCATCGGCAATAATAACGTTCATATTGTTCATGTATTAGGCTACCTTGCTACATCAAGCTTTTGACGTAGGCGTCAATGTCGCTGATATATTTCTCTGTGCCGGGCGCATCTTTTTCGCGAATCAGATGCTCCAGCGTTTCACATAGCTGCTTGCCGGGTACCAGATTAAGCATGGCAAACACCCCTTTCAGGCGGTGAGCCGTCTGTGCCAGCGCAGCAAAATCATTTGTCGCTGATTCAGTATACAACCTCTTAACATCATCCGGAACCGTGTCAACAAACAGCGCATAATAACCGCTGGCATGAAGCTCGGCGTTTTCATTTACACCCGCAGGTGTGGTTCCCAGTAACTCTCCCTGTGCCAGTTGTTCTTCTATAAGTTGCAGCACGGCTTCCTGCATGGCATTACTGATATTGAAATTGACCCGCAGAAGGCCAGGGCCCATTTTGTGAATACCAGCCTCATCATCGCTTAAAAGTAAGCCAGGCGCAGTAAGATTAGACGGATTATCCGTTAAAAACAGATCATATTCTTGACTTGTCAGGCGTTCATCCGGGGAAATGCAGCTTGCGCCCCAGTTTTCCAACTGCCTGACCACCACGCTGCGTACTTCATTGGAGGTGATGTCGATCATCGCGACCACGTCATCAAGCAGCTTCTCCTCTGACTCAGACTCCTGCTCGCGCGGCGTCATTTTGACATGCAGAGAATAGCGCGTGCCTAAGGATTCTCGCGCTTTAATATTCAGGTGTCCACCGAGCTTGCGCGCCAGCTGATCGCACAGCCAGAAGGTCAGGGCGTTCGCTTTGCCAAACCTATCTTCCTGGGTTTCGTTCAGGAACGGGAAATGAAGATTGTCGATTTCACTGTTGCTGACGCCGTTACCGGTATCGAGAATACGGAAGGTCAGGCGATCCTCTGCGGATTCATCTTCAGCTATTTCCAGCGTCACTTTGCCTATCTGGGTTGTCGTGACGGCGTACTGGATCAGCAGCAGCAAAATACGTTTAAGCGCTTCACGATCGCCATGGCGCTGTTCGCTGGCGGCCAGATGATTGTTGATGAGCAGCTGCAAGCCTTTGCGCCTGATAGCCGGTAACACCTCTGGCACCACTTCATCGATCAGATCCTGAATGGAGAACAGGGTCGATGTCACTTTCCAGCCATCACCTTCGAGCATGTTCGCGAGCTGAATCTCATCCACCAGATGCACAAGCGTATCGGCCTGCTGAACCAGCTTATGGTGCGCATCGCCCGGCAGCGCGGCGGCTTCTTCCGCGAGTGAACGAACAGGTTGCTTAAGCGCCTCGCCGATGTTCTGCATAAAGGCCACGCGGCCCTGCTGGTTTTTCTCATACAGACGCTGCGCCTGTTTGAGCTTTTTGTTTACCAGCACTTCTTTATCCTGATCGCGAATGATGAAAATCTGAGTGCGCGGTGACACCTGGCTTCTGAACTGACGAATTTCGTACAGCTCGTTATTGATGGTGGCCTGAATGACGCCCTGATGCTGATCCGCCATGCTGGTGATGTTTTGCAGATTGAGATGCGGCAGCAGGTGGTCGGCAATTTTATTGCTGATAACCGTCCGGTTGGACTCCTGATCGTGTACCAGGAGCCCCAGAGGCAGTACGGAAATAATCTCTTCGTTGATGGCCTTCAGCACGCGCAATTCGGTGTTTGCAGCGCCCGAAGCGCCGGTATCGGTCTGGCGACGCCCGGAGTAGTACCGGAAGGTGTTAAACCCGAACAGCGCCAGCGCCAGCAGGCCAATATTCAGCAGCAGCGGCAGCAGTATGTTTTGTAGCGTATCAAGCAGCAGCGTGCCGAGCGGCACCTGCCAGATAAGACGCATGCCGGTGGAGTTCACCGAAGAAGCAATTTCGATACGCGAGCTATTGAAATTGATCGTCACGCTGTCTGCGGCTTCTTTATCCTGGCTGCGCAGGTTCTTCTGCGATGGATCCGGTTCGAGGCGGAAGCTGTCCAGCGCCATACCCGGTGGGATCAAATCATTTATCGGTAAGTCGAAGGCGACCACCGTGGCCAGATGACCCGGCTGATTGAACGTGGTGCGCAGCGTGAAGTAATGGCCGTTTTGCCAGGCGAGACGGCGCAGTGAAGAGAACGTTTCCCGCTCATCCAGCGTGTTGGCTTGCTGAAGCATCTCTGCGCGACGCGAGTCAACGATGCTGCCGACGGTGGACTCTTTAAATCCGGCGGATAAATCCTTCAGCGGCAGCGTGGAAATCAGAATCAGGCTGTTGTCCTGGCCATTGAGGTAGTACATCGACCACGGTACGGTTTCTGCGCCCCACAGCGTGTCCAGGTAATTCGACATTTTTTGCGTCATGTCGAGTGTCGTACCGTCATGGGAGCCAAAAATCAGTGCTTCCGTTTTGCGACGAGGTTTCTCCAGGTAATAGACATCCTGCTTGAGGCGAGTTTCCTGCAAGCCCTCATTCGCGGAAGGCGCCGTGGCTGATGCAGCGATGTTGTCATAGATTTGCCAGGTGGCGTAGCGCCAGGTGTCGATCCGTTTATGAATCGAATGTGTCATGTCGACAATCTGGTAGCTTTTATCCTTCAGCCAGGCGTTTACCGCGCTCTGGATCATGACCCCCATGGTGACCAGCAACACGACGATCAATAAAAGGAAGAAACGGGTAATGCTCCCGGGGATGAGGGAGAACTTGTTGGGGAACGTCGTGTCGGAATGACTCATTAGTGTGTGTAATCCATGATGACTGCACCAGAAAAACGCGTTGAAGCCCCCGCTTGCTGCTCAGAGTGAAACCCGGATAGCAGGTTTCCGCGGTGGATTGTCAAGGCAACGCCAGCAGGCAGTATAAAGGGTAATGCGCCAATTTCCACATTCTCCAGCTTGCTGCTGGTTTTCTGAACAATATCCACATTCTGCAGTACAAAGATGTACATGGTTACATTTTTTGTACAAATATTTACGCGAAGATTCGAAAGAATAGCACTAATTAACAAGAGATTATTTAAGCGCTAGCCCTAAAGGGAAATTTTTCAAGTTCAAGTGATTAATTAATAGTCGTTACAATTTCACTGCGTTAGCACAGAACTATTAATTTTGCGTAAAGAAAGGTAAAAAAAACCGGATGCGAGGCACCCGGTTGAAATATGAGTAAACAGACATTCAGAACTGAATGACGGTAATAAATAAAGTTAATGATGATAGCGTTGATTATTTTAGAGATCGTTCCTGATTTTGTTTTGTCATTCAGTGCTATAAACTCATTATCAATAATGGCATTGATTTTATTGTGTTTTTTAATGTTTTTGATTATTGGTGCTATATTTTTTGCCAATTTGTGTCGCTAAAAAGTTCCCTCTTATTTACAAAATGAAACATTTGGTGGGTGATTTGAAACACCTTAAAAGTTCTCGTATCATTTTCTTGTTGGATATTTCTGTATTTTGCAGCACAATGGGTTTGCCGACTGATTAGAGGGTTAATCAGTAAGCAGTGGCATATAAAAAGGCATATAACAGAGGGTTAATAACATGAAAGTTAAAGTACTGTCCCTCCTGGTACCAGCACTGCTGGTAGCAGGCGCAGCAAATGCGGCTGAAATTTATAACAAAGATGGCAACAAATTAGATCTGTACGGTAAAGTCGACGGCCTGCACTATTTCTCTGACGACAAAGGCGCTGACGGCGACCAGTCCTACATTCGTTTCGGCTTCAAAGGCGAAACTCAGGTTAACGACCAGATCACCGGTTACGGCCAGTGGGAATACAACGTTCAGGCGAACAATACTGAATCTGCAAGCGATCAGGCATGGACCCGTGTTGGTTTCGCCGGTATCCGCGTTAAAGACGCAGGTTCTTTCGACTACGGTCGTAACTACGGCGTAGTTTATGACGTGAACTCCTGGACCGACGTCCTGCCAGAATTCGGCGGCGACACCTACGGTGCAGACAACTTCATGCAGCAGCGTGGTAACGGCTACGCAACTTACCGTAACACCGACTTCTTCGGTCTGGTTGATGGTCTGAACTTCGCTATTCAGTACCAGGGTAAAAACAGCGGTAGCGGTGAAGGCGGCACGAACAATGGTCGTGATGCTCTGAAACAGAACGGCGACGGCGTTGGCGGATCTCTGACATACGATCTGGGTGAAGGCTTCGGTATCGGTGCTGCGGTATCCAGCTCCAAACGTACCTCTGACCAGAACTCTGCTGCATACCTGGGCGATGGCGACCGCGCTGAAACCTATACCGGTGGCCTGAAATATGACGCGAACAACGTCTACCTGGCAGCACAGTACACTCAGACCTACAACGCAACCCGCTTCGGTAATAGCGATTCTGCTGTTGCTGGCTGGGCTAACAAGGCACAGAACTTCGAAGTGGTTGCTCAGTACCAGTTCGACTTCGGTCTGCGTCCATCCGTGGCTTACCTGCAGTCTAAAGGCAAAGATATCGAAGGTTATGGCGACCAGGATCTGCTGAAATATGTTGATGTAGGCGCGACTTACTACTTCAACAAAAACATGTCCACCTATGTTGATTACAAAATCAACCTGGTTGATGACAACAACTTCACCCGCGCTGCTGGCATCGGTACCGATGACATCGTAGCACTGGGTCTGGTTTACCAGTTCTAATCAACTGCTAAGCTGGCAAAAGGGTCCTTCGGGGCCCTTTTTTATTCTTTGTTTAACCTGGCTGGTGTACCCTTGCGCGCAAACATGAGGGGCATTAAGTATGGATATCACTTCTTTCCGCGCGGCGCTGATTGCCGTCACGCTCGTCCTGACCGGCTGCGATAACGGCACGCCGTCTCCCGCTGCACCAAAGGTTGCATCCACCGTCCTGGAAGGCAAGACGATGGGAACGTTCTGGCGCGTTAGCGTCATCAATCTTGATAATGACAAAGCCGCTGCGCTGCGCCAGAAGGTGCAAACCCAACTTGACGCCGACGATCGGCTCCTGTCGACATGGAAAAATGATTCTGCGCTCATGCGCTTTAACCATTCAGCGAGCACCACGCCGTGGCCCGTTAGCGAAGCGATGGCGGATATCGTGACGGAATCCCTGCGCATTGGGGCGAAAACGCAGGGTGCCATGGACATTACCGTCGGGCCGCTGGTGAATTTATGGGGATTCGGTCCGGACAAACAGCCCGTCAAAACGCCGACTCAAGCCCAGATCGACGCGGCAAAAGTGCGGACCGGCCTGAAGCATCTGCGCGTGATCAATCACTCCGGCAGCCAGTACTTACAAAAAGATCTGCCCGATCTGTATGTCGATCTCTCGACCGTTGGGGAAGGTTACGCCGCCGATCATCTGGCCCGCCTGATGGAACAGGAGGGGATCTCGCGTTACCTGGTTTCCGTGGGTGGCGCGCTGGTGAGCCGCGGCATGAATGCTGAAGGGCAGCCGTGGCGCGTGGCTATCCAGAAGCCAACCGATCGGGAAAACGCCGTGCAGGCGATCGTGGACATCAACGGACATGGGATTAGCACCTCCGGCAGCTATCGAAATTATTACGAGCTTGACGGAAAACGTATTTCTCACGTTATCGATCCGGTGAGTGGGGCGCCGATCCAGCATAAGCTGGTGTCGGTGACGGTCATCGCAACCACGGCGCTGGAAGCGGACGGCTGGGATACCGGGCTAATGGTATTAGGCCCGGAAAGAGCTAAAGAAGTGGTGCGCGAGCAGGGGCTGGCGGTGTATATGATCGTTAAAGACGGCGACGGCTTCAAAACCTGGATGTCGCCGCAGTTCGAAACCTTCCTCGTCAGCGGCAAAAATTAAAAAGCAAGAATGGCGGTTTTTTTCACCGCCGTCTGCGCCAGACTCAGGCTACGCTAAACAGAGAGCCGGAGCAGGTATGAAAACGAAAGCAATCCTCAACGACGAGTTCTGCTGGCAGGCGGTACTCGAAAGAGATAAAGATGCCGATGGTCAGTTCGTGTTTGCGGTACTGACTACCGGAATTTACTGCCGCCCATCCTGTCGGGCACGCCATGCATTGCGCCAGAATGTGTGTTTCTATACGGATGCCGCCGCCGCCGAACATGCCGGGTTTCGTGCCTGTAAGCGCTGCCAGCCTGACAAAGCCGATCCTCAGCAACAGCGTATTGATAAAGTGGCGCAGGCCTGCCGTTTGCTCGAACAGGAGCGTACGCTGACGCTTGACGAGCTGGCGCGCGAAGTGGGCGTAAGTTCGTACCATTTTCATCGTTTGTTCAAATCCGTTACCGGGATGACGCCGCGGGCATGGCAGCAGGCGTGGCGAGCCCGCAGGCTGCGCGAAACGCTGGCGTCCAGCGAAAGCGTGACTGGTGCCGTTTTGGCGGCAGGGTTCCCGGCGAGCAGCAGCTATTACCGCCAGGCCGACAGTACGCTCGGCATGACGGCAAAACAGTACCGGCGTGGCGGGGACGATCTCCCGGTACGCTACACGCTGCAATCCTGTTCGCTGGGCCGCTGTCTGGTGGCAGCAAGCTCGCGTGGAATTTGTGCTGTTTTACCTGGCGACAGCGATGACAAGCTGATAAACGAGCTGGAGCAGATTTTTCCCCACGCTCAGCGTGAAAGGGCGGATGAAGCATTCAGCCAGCAGGTCGCTGAGGTGATAGCCGTGCTGGACGGTAAGCGGGAAGCGTTCACCTTACCGCTGGATATCCGCGGCACGGCCTTTCAGCAGCAGGTCTGGCAGGCGCTGAGAAACATCCCCGCCGGCGAAACCCGTAGCTATCAGCAGGTGGCGGAAAGCATCAACAAGCCGAAAGCGGTGCGTGCAGTGGCGAACGCCTGCGCGGCCAATACCCTGGCGCTGATCGTTCCCTGCCATCGCGTTGTGCGGCAAAGCGGGGCGCTGTCCGGCTATCGCTGGGGCGAAGCGCGCAAGGCCCTGCTGTTACAGCGCGAAGCAAAACAGGAAAACTGAAGATGCTGGATCTTTTTGCCGACACGCCGCCCTGGCAGGAACCTCTCGCGCCGGGGGCCGTCATTCTCCGCCGTCGGGCACTGGCCGATATGGACTCGCTGATGGCGGGCATCCGTGACGTGTCAGCGCAGTCGCCGTTTCGCCGGATGATCACGCCCGGCGGCTACACCATGTCCGTGGCGATGACCAACTGTGGCAACGTTGGCTGGACGACCGATCGTCACGGTTACCTGTATGCAGGGATCGATCCGCAAACTCAGAAACCCTGGCCTGACATGCCAGAGGTCTTTCTGGTGCTGGCTCAGGTTTGCGCCCTGGAAGCCGGTTACGTCGATTTTCGGCCGGATGCCTGCCTTGTTAACCGCTATGCGCCCGGTGCAAAGCTGTCGCTGCATCAGGACAAGGACGAGCAAACGCTGAGTGCGCCGATTGTTTCTGTTTCGCTGGGGTTGCCCGCCGTGTTTCAGTTTGGCGGCCTGAAGCGCAACGATCCTCTGCAGCGCGTACTGCTTGAGCATGGCGATGTGGTGGTCTGGGGCGGTGAATCCCGATTGTTTTATCACGGCATTCAGCCATTAAAAGAGGGACAACATCCGGTGACGGGGGCCTTCCGCTACAATCTCACCTTCCGTCACACCTGAAACAGCAATAAAAATAAGAATTATTCTTGATGTGGTGCGCAGGGCGTTTAAACTGCTGGCTGTTTTAGCTGTCCGGAATGGTGTGTATGCAACTTCTTCTTCTGGTCTGGCGGCAGTACCGCTGGCCCTTTATTGCCGTCATGGCGCTGAGCCTGCTGAGTGCGGCGCTGGGCATCGGCCTTATCGCCTTCATCAATTTGCGCCTTATCGAAAGCGTCGACGTGTCGCTGGCCGTACTGCCGGAGTTTCTCGGCCTGCTGTTGCTGCTGATGGCGGTTACGCTGGGCTCACAGCTGGCGCTGACCGTGCTCGGCCATCATTTCGTTTACCGCCTGCGCAGCGAATTTATCAAACGTATCCTCGACACACAGATTGAACGGGTGGAAAAACTCGGCAGCGCTGCGTTGCTCGCTGGCCTGACCAGCGATGTGCGTAACATTACCATTGCCTTCGTACGCCTGCCGGAGCTGGTACAGGGGATCATCCTGACCTTCGGCTCTGCGGCATATCTGTTTTTCCTGTCGGGCAAAATGCTGGCCGTCACCGTGCTGTGGATGGCGTTGACCATCTGGGGCGGTTTTGTGCTGGTGGCGCGAGTCTATAAGCACATGGCAACCCTGCGTGAAACGGAAGACAAGCTGTATCACGATTACCAGACCGTGCTGGAAGGGCGCAAAGAGTTAACCCTCAATCGCGAGCGCGCCGAACACATTTTCAACAATCTCTACATTCCGGACGCCAAAGAGTATCGCCATCACATTATCCGTGCCGATACGTTCCACCTGAGCGCGGTGAACTGGTCAAATATCATGATGCTCGGCGCGATTGGCCTGGTGTTCTGGATGGCGAACAGTTTAGGCTGGGCGGACACCAACGTGGCGGCAACCTATTCATTGACGCTATTGTTCCTGCGTACGCCGCTGCTGTCTGCCGTCGGCGCATTGCCGACGCTGCTCAGCGCCCAGGTAGCGTTCAACAAGCTGAATAAATTCTCTCTTGCGCCTTATCGAGCGGAGTTCCCCAAACCAGAGCCGCACCGGGACTGGCAAACGCTGGAGCTGCGCGATGTGGAATTCCACTATCAGGACAACACCTTTGCCGTCGGACCCATCAACCTGACGTTAAAACGTGGCGAGCAGGTGTTCCTGATTGGCGGAAACGGCAGTGGAAAATCGACGTTGGCGATGCTGCTGACCGGGCTTTATCAGCCGGTATCCGGGCACATTCTGCTCGATGGCCAGCCGCTGGCGGCAGAGAAGCCGGAAGACTACCGGAAGCTGTTTTCGGCGGTGTTTACCGACGTCTGGCTGTTTGACCAGCTGCTGGGCCCGGAAGGGCAGCAGGCGAATCCGGTGCTGGTGACTAAATGGCTTGAGCACCTGAAAATGGGCCATAAGCTGAAGCTGGAAAACGGTAAAATTCTCGACCTTAAGCTGTCGAAAGGGCAGAAAAAACGCGTGGCGCTGCTGCTGGCGCTGGCGGAAGAGCGGGATATCATTCTGCTTGATGAGTGGGCTGCTGACCAGGACCCACACTTCCGCCGTGAGTTTTACCAGGTGCTGCTGCCGCTGATGCAGCAGATGGGCAAAACCGTTTTTGCCATCAGCCATGACGATCACTACTTTATCCACGCCGACAGGCTGCTGGAAATGCGTAACGGCAAGCTCAGCGAGCTGACCGGCGAAGAACGCATCGCAGCCTCCCGCGATGCGGTTGCCCGCACCGCCTGAGCTCTGGCGCCCCTTTTTTAGGGGCGTTTGCTCTCTTTTTCACCGCTCCGACCGGCCGTTTATTATTTTTTACATCCACTCGCGCTATGCTTAGGGCCAGAATACCGTCTCTCCCTTCAAGGATTGCCAACCCATGTCCGTGTTTCATAAAAACAGCGCCAGGCTACGCGACCAGGAACGTGCCCGTCTTATCTGGCTGTTAACCACCGATAAAGCCATCACCTCGGCGCTGACCAACAAGCTGACGCTGGCAGAACAATACGACGAAGGACAGCTGGCGGATGACATCGCCGAAGTGGGTGCACTGGTGGCACACTTGCCTGCGCCCGATCTGGCTGACACCCTTGAAGCGTTGCCTTCCGACGAGCGCCATGCGCTGTGGGGGCTGGTGGACGACAGCAAGCGCGGGAACGTGCTGCTGGAAGCCTCTGAAAGCGTTTATGACGATCTGATCGACGGCATGAGCGACAAGGCGCTGCTCGACGCGCTTGAAAGCCTCGACATTGATGAGAAAATCTATCTCGTTCAGCACCTTCCACGCGATCTGACCGGGCGCCTGCTGGCAACGCTGCCGCCTGATGAACGGGCCCGGGTGCGTCAGGTAATGAATTACGCCCATGACAGCGTCGGCGCGATCATGGAGTTTGAGGTCATCACCATTCGCCCGGACGTCACGCTTGGTGCGGTACAGCGCTATCTGCGCCGCCTTGGTAAAATGCCGCGTAACACCGACAAGCTGTTCGTCACCGATCGCCATAAAACGCTGCTTGGCGAGCTGGAGCTGCAAACTATTCTGCTTAACCCCGCGCAGCGCAATGTCGTGGAGGTCATGGAAGCGGAACCAGTGACCTTTCATCCGTCGGAAGATGCCGAGAAGGTGGCGCGAACGTTTGAACGTGATGACCTCGTGAGCGCCGCGGTAATTGATGCCGAAGGCAAACTGATGGGGCGTCTGACCATCGACGAAATCGTGGACGTGGTTTACGAAGAGACCGATAACGACATTCGCCAGATGAGCGGCCTGAGCAATGATGAGGACGTGTTCGCGCCGGTCAGTAAAGCGGTAAAAACGCGCTGGGCGTGGCTTGCTATCAACCTTTGCACCGCGTTTATTGCCTCGCGAGTGATTGACGGATTTGAACACACGATTTCACAGCTGGTGGCGCTGGCCTCCCTGATGCCTATCGTCGCCGGTATCGGCGGCAATACCGGCAATCAGACCATCACGATGATCGTCCGTGCGCTCGCATTGCAGCACATCCAGCCGGGAAACTTCTCTTTCCTGATCCTGCGCGAAATGGGTGTGGCGCTGATCAACGGCCTGGTGTGGGGCGGCATTATGGGCTGCGTGACCTGGTGGCTGTATGACGATCCGCAGCTCGGCGGCGTGATGATGCTGGCGATGGTGCTGAACCTGCTGGTGGCATCGCTGATGGGCGTGCTGATCCCGATGATCATGACCAAACTTGGACGCGATCCGGCGGTCGGTTCGAGCGTGATGATCACCGCCATCACCGATACCGGCGGCTTCTTTATTTTCCTTGGCCTGGCGACGGTGTTTCTGCTTTAAGCGCATGACGCTTGCGGATGTGGCGTGGCACCAGCGCCAGCAGCGAAATGCCTGCCAGCACGCCAATCGCCAGGTTGCCGGTACCCACCGTGGCGACAACCGTTGCCAGCATAACGAGCGTGGCCGACCACGGCATTTGCTTCAGCGCTGAAGGCTGAATGCTGTGCCAGCTGAAGGTTTTAACGGCCACAATGGCCATGATCCCTGCCAGCACCGCCATGGGGATCTTCGCCATCACCTGGCTTAAGCCCGTGACCAGCAGCAAAAGCACCAGGCCTGCGACGAGGGTGGAGAGGCGGCTGCGGCCTTTCCCCATCTCGACGTTCACGATGGTCTGGCCGATCATCGCACAGCCCGCAATCCCACCGTAAAAACCGGCGAGAATATTGGCGAAGCCGAGCCCGGCACTTTCGCGGGTTTTGTTCGACGGCGTGACGGTTAAATCATCGACAAGCTTTGCCGTCAGCAGTGACTCCATCAATCCCACGAAGGCGATGCTCAGCGCACAAGGCCAGATAATTTGCAGCGTTTGCAGATTCAGTGGTACCTGCAGTTCAGTCAGTCCCGGTAGTCCACCGCCCATTGAACCTTCATCACCCACCGTCGGCAAAATCTGGCCGCTGAAAACGGTATATAGCGTGAGGAGAACGATGGCAATAAGCGGCGAGGGAATGCTTTTGATGACCCGTGGCGCCCAGAGAACAATCAGCAGCGTGGCGGCAAACAGCGCCAGAATCAGCGGGTTCTTGCTCCAGAAATGCGGCACCTGGGCAAAGAAGATCAGAATGCCGAGTGCGTTTACAAACCCGGTCATCACCGCCTGCGGAATATGGCGCATCAGCTTCGCCATGCCGAGCAGGCCGAACGCAACCTGAATGACGCCTGCCATCACTACTGCGGGCAAAATGTATCCCACGCCGTGCTGATGCACCATCGGGCCGATGACGAGCGCCACGGAGCCTGCGGCGGCGGTCACCATCGCCGGGCGGCCGCCCAGTACCGACATTGCCAGACACAGAACGACGGAAGCAATCAGGCTCACTTTCGGATCCACGCCCGCAATTACCGAAAACGAGATGACTTCCGGGATGAGCGCGAGGGCGGTAATCACGCCCGCAAGAGATTCGCGCAGCAAAAGGGCAGGTGAGCGCACGACGTGAGTCAGCGCAGCGGATTCAGCAGCAGTGAGGGTAGGACGAGTATCAGGCATAGTAAATGTAAGGTTATAGAAGCAGGACTTAACATAAGCAATGGTGCGTGCGGCAAGTCACAAAACGGGCGATATTACCGCTTTGTGTCACACTTCGCCAGTACCAATACTCATTTATGAGACACATTTATTAAACATTTTTATAACAGTTATCAAAACAGAACTTAAATTTTAAACAATATTTAAATCTTTCATCGTCAGTGCTAACGTGTTTTTCCCCGAATCGTTTCACCTGCGCTAAAACAAAAAACGCGAGTACAGTAAGGCTCATTAAATGACGAAAAAGATGGCCGTACGTCGCTCACAGGCGGTGGGTTTGCATGCCGAATCGCTGGCAGACAACACCCAGGCCCCTCAAGAGCACCAGACGGATGTATTGTTGATTGGCGGTGGCATCATGAGCGCCACGCTGGGAACCTGGCTTCAGGAACTGGAGCCGGACTGGTCTATTACTCTGGTCGAACGGATGGAAAGCGTCGCCGAGGAGAGCTCCAACGGCTGGAACAACGCCGGTACCGGCCATGCCGCCCTGATGGAACTGAACTATACGCCGCAAAAAGCGGACGGTTCCGTCAGCATCGACAAAGCCATCGAGATCAATGAAGCCTTCCAGATCTCGCGCCAGTTCTGGGCGCATCAGGTCACGCGCGGCGTGCTGCAGCAGCCGAAGACCTTTATCAACACCGTGCCGCACATGAGCTTCGTCTGGGGCGAAGAGAACGTGAATTTCCTGCGCGCCCGCTACGCGGCCCTGCAGCAGAACTCCCTGTTCCAGGGAATGCGCTATTCCGAAGACACCGAACAAATTAAAAAGTGGGCGCCGCTGGTGATGGAAGGGCGCGACCCGCAGCAAAAGGTCGCGGCTACCCGAACCGAAATTGGCACCGACGTGAACTACGGCGAAATCACCCGCCAGCTTATCGCCGGGCTGCGCAGCCATGATAGCTTCTCGCTTCAGCTCAACACCGTCGTGCGACGCTTTAAGCGCAATGCCGATAACAGCTGGACGGTGACCGTCTCCGACGCCAACGACCGTAAGATTCGCCGTAAGATCCGTGCGAAATTTATCTTTATCGGCGCAGGCGGCGCGGCGCTCAAGCTGCTGCAACAGACGGGCATTCCGCAGGCGAAAGAGTTTGCCGGCTTCCCGGTCGGCGGGCAGTTCCTCGTCTGTGAAAATCCGGAGGTGGTAAACCACCATCTGGCGAAAGTGTATGGTCAGGCTTCCGTTGGTGCACCGCCCATGTCGGTGCCGCACATTGATACCAGAATTATCGACGGCAAGCGTGCCGTGCTCTTTGGACCGTTCGCGACGTTTTCCACTCGCTTCCTGAAAAACGGCTCGCTGTGGGATCTGCTGGCTTCAACCAATAAATCGAACATTCTGCCGATGATCAACGTCGGGATGGATAACTTCGACCTGGTGAAATATCTGGTCGGGCAGGTTATCCAGAAGGACAAAGATCGTCTGGCGGCGCTGAAAGCGTATTACCCGATGGCGAAGAAAGGCGACTGGCGCCTGTGGCAGGCAGGCCAGCGCGTTCAGATCATCAAGCGCGATGCTGAGAAAGGCGGCGTGCTGCGCCTGGGCACCGAAGTGGTCAGCGACGATGAAGGCACCGTTGCCGCGCTACTTGGCGCATCACCGGGCGCATCAACGGCGGCCCCCATTATGCTGCAGCTGATGGAGCAAGTGTTTAAAGAGAAAGTGAAATCTGCGGCGTGGCAGGAGAAGCTGCGCGCGGTGGTGCCGACTTATGGCCATCGTTTAAGTGGCGATCCGCAGGCAATTCAGCAGACTCTGGCGTACACCAGTGAAGTATTGGGGCTGCGATACGATGCGGATACCGTCGTGGATCCGGTTCCACAGGTTCAGTTCACGCCTCCATTGGTTGAATTAAAACCCGTGGCAGACATTGCCCTGTAGTTTGAGGTAAATGCCCGGCAGTACTGCGTTTGCCGGGCCTGCAATCCGCAACGGTTAGCAGGCCCGGTAAGGCAAGGCCACCACCGGGCAATCAGCGCCTTCGGTATAACGACGTCTTAACGCTGTTCTGCGTTCTGAACGGCGTCTTCCGCTTTCCAGATGCGGTACTTCACATCGACGTTGTCCGGGGTATAAACGACAATCGGCAGCTTGCTGTTGTAGCGCACCATTCCGTCATCACCCAGGTATGCCGTCACAAATTTCTGCGTTTTCTTGCCGTCCGGACAGGCCATCATGGTCGACACCGGCGAGCTTACCTTATCCACTACGTAGTAGTTATAGCCCCAGCCTTCCAGAGTTTTGCTTTCCAGTTTTGCGCCGAGGCGATGGTGGTTACAGTCCACTTCCAGCGTCTGACCAATCAGAAACTCCACTTTGTAAGCGGATTCATCTTTCTGCTCCGGCAGCGTAATCACCTGGCGCTTCATGCCTTTTTCCGCTTTCGGATAAGGTGCGACCTTTTCCAGCGGCGTGGTGGCCGCCGTGGCGCTGGCGGAAAGGCAGGCGAGAGAGAGTATAGCGGCAGTAATGATCGATCTGTTTTTCACTGTTAATCCTTTTATTCCAGTTAGCAACCGGCGGATCGTATCATTATTACGCTGAATAATAAGTCAGGTTTACTCTTATTTTAATAATAAGTGGTGATAAATGCTGAAAAAGGTAGGAGGGGGAGAATCCCTGCGACGAGGTGTCGCAGGGAAGGGGCATTACGGCGTAACAAACGCTGCCCGAAGAGTATTAAGAGCCCGGAGTAGCGTATCCGCCGATAACAAACCATGCCAGAAACGCGACGGCGACGATAAAACAAAGAATGGGAAAAGCGATACCAATGCGCATAGAACCTCGCTGAGCCACAGAAACAAAAAAGCCAACCCGGAGAGGCTGGCCCATTGCGAAGAAGTTGGTCGGCACGGAGAGATTCGAACTCTCGACCCTCGCCACCCCATGACGATGCGCTACCAGGCTGCGCTACGTGCCGAAACAGGTGAATAATAGTACCGCTTTCCGTTTCGAATGCAAGATGACCCGGGTTAATTGATTCAAAATTAATCAATCAGTTAGCGATAAACCGTTTCTCTTCGGTCAGTACCTGAAGCAGCAGGCTGAGCTGCGGCTTCTCGTTATCGATCCTCTGATCCTGACGATCCCAGGTTTTGTAGCTGCCGTTATGATTTAACACCACGGTCACCTGCGGAGTGGTGATGGCCAGATCCGAATTGCTTGATGCCGTCACCCAGTTATGACGACGTGCGGCGCTGAACAGATCCTGACCCTGCGAATATTCATTTGCCGGCGTGCTGACGTGCAGCAGGCGCTGCATCAGCGTCGTCATCACGTCTTTATGATCGGTAAGCGTTGTGATGTTCTGTGCAGGAGTGCCCGGCCAGTGAATAACCAGTGGTACCTGAAGCGCTTCACGGGACCATTCAAAACTGCTGCCGGATTTATTCATCGGCACGCCGTGTGCACCGGTAATAATGACCACCGTTTTATCGAGCTTGCCGGAGTCTTTCAGCGCGGTCAGTACGCGTGAGATTTGCGTATCGACACTCGCCGCCGCGCGGGCGTAACGGCGGTTAAAGTTCTGCTTCTGGCCGTCATCAAGGGTAGTGCCGTTAAGCGAAATCCACGAGAACCAGCGGTTCTCTTCCTGCGCATAGCTGCCAAGCCAGTTTATCCACTGGCTGGCGGTATCGGCATCACTTTGTGTTTTTGACGGCGGCAGCGAGAAATCTGAGAGCAGCGCCTGGCGATACATCGGGCTGCTGAAGCCGTCAGAGGAGAACAGGCCAAGCTGATACCCTTGCTGGTTTAGGGAGGTGATCAGCGCCGCCGGAATACGTGCGGACAGCACGCCGTCCATGTAGCTTGGCGAAATCCCGTAGAACAGGCCAAAAATCCCGCTGTCTGCGGCGTTTCCGGCACTCATGTGCTGGGTAAAGTTAAGGTTTTGCTGCGCAAATTCTGCCAGGGCAGGCATCTGCTTCTCAAAGCGGGAATAGTTCAGGCTGTCGACTGTAATTAGCAGTACGTTCTGACCTGTTCCCATATCGCGATAGCGCAAATCGCTAAGCGGATACTGAACGGAAACGGCTTCCGGATCGCCTTGCTCCACCAGACGACGCTGGTAATCCTGCGCATCAAGCAGGCCATGTTTCTCCAGAAACTTACGCGCCGTCATCGGATAGGAGAGCGGTAGATTCGCGCGCTGCATGGTCACCGGACGATAGAAATTAGCATCGGCCCAGATATACATCACATGCGTGGCAACGAACGAGGCAAACAGAAACCAGGCGATAGGGCGAGCATAATGACGCCGCCGCGTAAGGCTGCGCAGCTTCTGCCAGCTCCATGTGGCGAACAGCATTTCTATCAGCAAGATAACCGGGACGCTGATGAACATCAGCTGCCAGTCACGGGCCATCTCGTTTTGATCGGGGTTAATGACCAGCTCCCAGACGACCGGATTAAGGTGCAGGTGGAAGCGGGTAAAGACTTCGCTGTCGATAAGCAGCAGCGTCATGCCCACGGTAGCAAGAATGGCGGAGAGGAACCGCATCAGCCGTTGGGAAATGACAACAAACGTGAGCGGGAAGAGGATCAGCAGATAGGTAGCGAAAACCAGAAAGCTGAAATGGCCGAGGAGGCTGATGTACGAGTACACGCGGCCTGACAGCGTCGTCGGCCAGTCGGCGACAAACAGATAACGGCTACCGAGTACCGAGGCCAGCAGAATGTTGAACAGGGCAAACCAGTGCCCCCAACTGACCATCTGAGACACTTTTTCGCGGTAGGGCTGACGATGAGTCACCATAAACTGTTTGTCGTCTTCCTGTGTGCTTAGTGCGCCGGATCGTCGCTAATTGAGGATTGCAGCGCCTGCGCAAAGGAGCGGGCAATCGCCGTGCGCTGGGCTGGCGCGACGCTTGTGTTAATCAGGTTAGTCACCATATTGCCTAACACCATCAGTGAAAGGTCGGTCGGTGCCTTGTGTTTTTCCAGCACGTTGGCAAGCTCAGTCAGCAGTTGTTCAACGTGTTCATCGCTGTAGCGGGAGATTTGCGGCATAAATCCAGAATCTGTTTGTTCATGAAAGGGCAACATATTACCGTAGCAGCAGCATTTTTTCCGCTTTTTTTCGACTTTACACGGCTGCGCCTGCGGTGGTTGAATACCGCCCGGTCTAAAAGGAGAGTTTAACATGAGTCTGGATATCAACCAGATTGCCCTGCATCAGATGATCAAGCGTGATGAACAAAACCTTGAGCTGGTGCTGCGCGATACGTTACTGGAGCCGACGGCAACGGTCGAAGAGATGATGGCCGAGCTGCACCGCGTTTACAGCGCGAAGAACAAAGCCTACGGCATGTTCACCGAAGAGAGCGAGCTGGCCGAGTCTCTGCGCCTGCATCGCAAAGGCGAGGAAGATTTCCTGGCCTTCAGCCGTGCGGCAACCGGGCGTCTGCGCGATGAGCTGGCGAAATATCCCTTTGCCGACGGCGGCATTGTGCTGTTCTGCCACTATAAGTATCTGGCGGTGGATTACCTGCTGGTGGCGGTGCTGAACAACCTGAGCAGCATGCGCGTTAACGAACAGCTGGATATCAGCTCCACGCACTATCTGGACATCAACCATGCGGACATCGTGGCGCGCATCGATTTGACCGAATGGGAAACCAATCCGGAGTCCAGCCGCTATCTGACTTTCCTGAAAGGGCGAGTCGGGCGCAAAGTGGCCGACTTCTTTATGGATTTCCTCGGGGCCAGCGAAGGCCTGAACGCCAAACAGCAGAACCGCGGTTTATTACAGGCGGTTGACGATTTCACCGCGGAAGCGCAGCTCGACAAGTCTGAGCGCCAGAACGTGCGTCAGCAGGTTTACACCTACTGCAACGAACAGCTGCAGGCTGGGGAAGAGATTGAGCTGGAGTCGCTGTCGAAAGAGCTCTCTGGCGTTTCTGAAGTGAGCTTCCACGAGTTCACCGCTGATAAAGGCTATGAGCTGGAGGAGAGCTTCCCGGCGGATCGCAGCACGCTGCGCCAGCTAACCAAATATGCCGGCAGCGGCGGGGGGCTGACCATTAACTTTGATGCTTTGCTGCTGGGCGAACGTATTTTCTGGGATCCGGCCACGGACACCCTGACCATCAAGGGCACGCCGCCAAACCTGCGTGACCAGCTGATGCGCCGCACCAGCGGAAAATAAGCCCATATCGGCATTATGCCGGGTGGCGGCTTCGCCTTGCGCCTGCCGGCGAAATCGCCAGGCCTGGCAAGCGTCGCGTCGCCGGACAAAGGCCATAAAAAAACCCCGCCGAAGCGGGGTTTTTCACAACTTTGCAAGCGATTAAGCGCGAACGAAGTCGATGTGAGTCAGTTTTGGCTTGAACGCGTGACGCTGAACAGCCTGAACCTTCACTTTCTCTTCTTTGCCATCAACAACAATGGTCAGAACTTCAGCATAAAACTCTTCTTTGCTCTGCAGGTTCCACAGTTTGTCGTGGTCCAGTTCGATAGCAACTGGAGCAGCTTTGCCACCGTAAACGATAGCCGGGAACTTGTTAGCTGCGCGCAGGCGGCGGCTCGCACCCTTACCCTGCTCTTTACGTACTTCTGCGTTAATAGTAAACATTGACGTCTCTCTATAAGTAATCCTGTTACAGGCGACCCAGCAACAGGCAAATGATCTGCTTTGCACATGCAAAAGCGGGCGGCATTATAGCCTTCAATCCACATCGGGGCAATGGAAACTGCACCTCTTGTAGCCATCCATGAGCGGGTGGCAATCGGATACGGTGTCTTGATATTGATCCTCAGGGAGGTCTGCGGGGCGCAACGTTACAGAAATTGGCAAAGGAGAAATGGCGATGCTGATTTACGATGTATTTGGTCGACACATAGGGGTACAGCGTAAAGACGGGCGCTGGCTGGTCTTTCGAGTTGACATGTCAGAACGAAAATTCTCCCGACTATATGACGTTATTATTCCTGATGACCTGACAGAAGTTGAGATTTCGGGTTGGCTGGATGATATTTTTCACGAAGCCGCAACGGCAACTCATCCTGATGTAAGACGGATGCACAAAAAATGAAAAAATTATCGTAATTCGTTCGCCCGGCGAAAGCGGCCTTCATAATCAAAGACTTTTTCCCGCACCTGCCAGAACTGGCCTTTTTTACGGGCGACGACAAAGTCCGGATGCCGCAGTAAAACCTGTTGGGCGAGGATGTCGGCAGGCGTTATCCAGCGCAGCGGTACGCCGGGCGTGCGAGTGTGCGGGCGCATGAACAACTGCTCGAATGCCGTTTTCTGCGCGGGTGTTTGCAGACGGAAGCGCTCACTGACGTCTGTGCCATCTTCATCGTAATAAGTGATTTTCAGCCACGGGCCTTTTTCATCTGCGCCGTGCTGAAGTGACATACCGCTGCAGCGTAGTACCAGCGCGTCTTTTAGCTTCAGCGCGGCTTTTAGCATGTCGTCCGGGTCAACCAGCACCGTGTCACATTCCCGGCAGCGGCGGGCAGCAATGTCGTTTTCCGCATTGCACTGCGGGCAATTTTTGAAACGGAAACGAAAATCACACTGCTCGCGATGGCCTTCGTCATCCTCCAGCCAGCCCTGACAGCGACGGCCAAAATGTTCGATGAGCGTACCGTCGCTGGTGGTTTTGCCCCAAAAAGTATTGGCAAACCCACACGATGGACAAAAAACCTGCACGGGGACGTTGTCACTTTTGCCCTTCGGCACGCCGATTTCAGGGGCGAAAAGGTCGTGCGGGTTTCCGGCGTAATCCAGAAT
Organism: Scandinavium sp. UTDF21-P1B; assembly: GCF_040750395.1. Lineage (NCBI taxonomy): Bacteria > Pseudomonadati > Pseudomonadota > Gammaproteobacteria > Enterobacterales > Enterobacteriaceae > Scandinavium > Scandinavium sp. UTDF21-P1B. The sequence continues at coordinate 63,380 of NZ_JBFLVD010000017.1, read as the reverse complement.
CAGGCAATCGGTCTTACCGGGAGCAAGGCGCAGGCCGCGGCCGACAATTTGCTGATACAGGCTGACGGACTCCGTCGGGCGCAGAATGGCAATCAAATCGACGTGGGGCGCATCAAACCCGGTGGTCAGCACCGCGACGTTCACCAGGTAGCGGAATTTTTGCGCCTTAAAGGCTTCAATCAGCCGATCGCGCTCAGGCGTTGGCGTCTCGCCGGTGATAAGTGCTGCGTCCTGAGTCGGAAGCAGGCCGGTGATTTCTTTCGCGTGTTCTACCGTGGAGGCAAAAATCATCGCCCCTTTACGGCTCTGGGCAAACTCCACAATCTGGCTGACGATGTGCGGCGTGATGCGCTGCTGTTTTTTCAGCTCTTTATTAAGGTCGGCTTCGCTAAACAGGCCATTGCTTTGGACCTGCAACCGGCTGAAATCATACTGTACGACCGGCATATCCAGCCTTTCCGGCGGAGTGAGATAGCCATGTTTGATCATATAGCGCAGCGGCAGTTCATAGATGCAGTCGCGGAACAGCGCTTTTTCGTCGCCGCGCACCATGCCGTGATAATGAAAACGGTAAATCCAGCCCTTGCCCAGGCGAAAAGGCGTGGCGGTCAGCCCCAGCAGGCGTAAGTGAGGGTTCACCTTTTTCAAATGGGTAAGGATTTGCTGATACTGGCTGTCGTTGTCGTCGCTGATGCGGTGACACTCATCGACAATCAGCAGGGAGAATTCGCCCTGAAAGTGTTCAAGATTGCGCGCCACCGACTGCACGCTGCCAAATACGACTTTTCCGTGGCTCTCTTTGCGCTTCAGCCCGGCGGCAAAAATATCCGCCTCCAGTCCCAGTGCGAGATACTTGCCATGGTTTTGTGCAACCAGCTCTTTCACGTGAGCAAGCACCAACACACGCCCGCGCGCCAGGCGAGCCAGTTCGGCAATCACCAGGCTTTTTCCGGCGCCGGTTGGCAGAACGATGACGGCGGGCTGCTGATGCTGACGAAAGTGGGCGAGGGTGGCATCCACCGCTTCCTGCTGATAGGGGCGAAGCGTAAAGGTCATGGTTTCAGTATCTTCATTAACAGGCAAATAGTATGCCACGAATCTTTTCGCTTGAGTGGCATAGCAGGGCCGTTATACTTGAACGCTGATATCGCTTCATTTCGGACGTCAGTCCGCACCGCACTTTTACAGGCTAAACAGACTTCATGCGACTTGATAAGTTTATCGCTCAGCAGCTCGGCGTCAGCCGCGCCATTGCCGGGCGTGAGATCCGCGCCAGCCGCGTTACCGTGGACGGCGAGATTGTCAAACTCACCGCTTTTAAAATCCTGCCGGAACACGATGTGGAATACGACGGTAACTCGTTGACCCAGCAGACCGGCCCGCGCTACTTCATGCTCAATAAGCCGCAGGGGTATGTCTGTTCGACGGATGATCCCGATCACCCGACGGTGCTCTACTTCCTCGATGAACCCGCCGCGCACAAGCTGCATGCCGCAGGGCGTCTGGATATCGATACCACCGGCCTTGTGCTGATGACTGACGATGGTCAGTGGTCGCACCGTATCACCTCGCCGCGCCACCACTGTGAAAAAACGTACCTTGTCACGCTGGAATCGCCGGTAGCCGAAGACACCGCCGAACAGTTCGCCAAAGGCGTTCAGCTGCATAACGAAAAAGATCTGACTAAACCGGCACAGCTTGAGGTCATCACCCCAACGGAAGTGCGCCTGACCATCAGCGAAGGACGCTATCACCAGGTGAAGCGTATGTTTGCCGCGGTGGGGAACCACGTTGTCGGCCTGCACCGCGAACGCATTGGTGAGATCAAACTTGATGATGATTTAGCGCCGGGCGAATACCGCGCGCTGACGGAAGATGAAATTGCAAGCGTGGGCTTGCCGCCACGCTAACCTCAGGAGTGAATCAGTGACGACCAGGCAGCACTCATCGCTGGGTATTGTGTTCATCCTTGGCCTGTTAGCCATGCTGATGCCGCTTTCCATTGATATGTATCTCCCGGCGCTGCCGGTGATCTCCGCCCAGTTTGGCGTTCCGGCGGGCAGCGCGCAGATGACGCTCAGCACCTACATTCTGGGATTTGCTCTCGGTCAACTGCTGTATGGCCCGATGGCGGACAGCATCGGGCGTAAGCCGGTCATTCTGGGCGGCACGCTGGTGTTTGCGGCGGCGGCAGTCGCCTGCGCGCTGTCACAGACTATCGATCATCTGATCGTCATGCGCTTTTTCCACGGTCTGGCCGCAGCGGCGGCGAGCGTGGTGATCAACGCCCTGATGCGCGACATTTATCCGAAAGAAGAGTTTTCCCGCATGATGTCGTTCGTCATGCTGGTCACGACTATTGCTCCGCTGGTGGCACCGATGGTCGGCGGGGCGGTGCTGGTGTGGTTCAGCTGGCATGCGATTTTCTGGATCCTCGCTATTGCCGCGCTGCTGGCCTCAACGATGATCTTCTTCTTTATCAGTGAGACGCTGCCGCCGGAGCGCAGGCAAAAGTTCCACATTCGCACCACGATGGGCAACTTTGCCTCGCTGTTCCGTCACAAGCGCGTACTGAGCTATATGCTGGCGAGCGGCTTCAGCTTTGCCGGGATGTTCTCGTTCCTGAGCGCCGGGCCGTTTGTTTACATCGAGCTCAATCACGTTTCACCGCAGCATTTTGGCTACTATTTCGCGCTGAACATCGTGTTCCTGTTCATCATGACCATCATCAACAGCCGCTTTGTACGCCGCGTTGGGGCGCTGAATATGTTCCGGGCCGGTCTGTGGATCCAGTTTGTGATGGCTGCCTGGATGGTGGTGTGCGCCTGGCTTGGCGTCGGGTTCTGGTCGCTGGTGCTCGGCGTAGCGGCATTCGTCGGCTGCGTATCGATGGTCTCGTCGAATGCGATGGCCGTCATTCTTGATGAATTCCCGCACATGGCCGGCACCGCGTCGTCGCTGGCGGGCACCTTCCGCTTCGGCATTGGCGCTATTGTCGGTGCGCTGCTGTCGATGGCTACCTTTACCACCGCCTGGCCGATGCTGTTCTCCATCGCTTTCTGCGCCACCTGCTCAATAGCCTTCTACCTCTACGCCAGCCGTCCACGTAAAACGGCCTGCTAATTCACTTTTGCTGAACAAAAAGGGGCAAAATACCGCCCCTTTTTTGATGTACCTCAAGCGATAAGCGTTTTGTACTACTTGACTTTGTTTCTTTTATGTAAAATCAATTAGTGTAAAAAGTCACATTGTTGTAGATAAAAAGATTGTTTTAGATCACAGAAACGGGTACATATAGCGCCTTTCTGCTTCCTGAGCAGTCAAGTAACACTAAAAACGGCTTTGCCCACTGCTGGATGCAGGACGATTTGTCAACAATGTGTTAATATAGATGTGAAATATTTGTGAAGCATTTTGCTTCCGGGGAATAAAGACGTGAATACACCGCAACTCTCAATCGTACATCGCCTGCCGCAGAGCTATCGCTGGTCTGCGGGTTTTGCAGGTTCAAGAGTTGAACCGATTCCGCAAAACGGCAGCGCCGACGATAATTGTCTGGTGGCGCTAAAATTACTGAGTCCGGACGGCGATACCGCCTGGCCTGTGATGCAGAAACTGAGCCAGGCGCTGACGGATATCGAAGTGCCAAGTTCCGTGCTGGAGTGCGAAGGCGAGCCGTGCCTGTTTGTTAACTGTCAGGATGAATTTGCCGCGACCTGCCGGCTGAAAAATTTCGGCGTAGCCATTGCGGAGCCGTTTTCCGGCAACAATCCTTTCTGAACGTCAGCTTAGGGTAATCAGCTGACGGGTATACTCCTGCGCGGGTGCAGCGAACACGCGCTCACACTCTCCCTGTTCAATCACTTCCCCTTGCCTTAGCACAATCACCTGATGACAGAGCGCACGTACCACGTGAAGATCGTGGCTGATGAAGATATAGGCCAGTCGGTGTTTTTGCTGAAGCGACTTCAGCAACGCCAGTATCTGCGCCTGCACGGTTCTGTCCAGCGATGAGGTTGGCTCATCAAGCACGATAAGCTGCGGTTTTAAAATCAGTGCACGTGCGATGGCGATACGCTGGCGCTGACCGCCGGAAAACTCTGCCGGGTAACGCCAGCGCGTCTCAGGGTCGAGACCCACTTCCTTCATGACCTTGATGACTTCCGCTTCCCGGGCCTGCGCACTCAGGGTTTTTTGATGAACGCGTAAACCTTCCTCAACGATCTGCAATACGTTCAAACGCGGATTGAGCGAGGAGTTAGGATCCTGAAAAACGACCTGAATGCGGTGGCGCAGCGGCAGCATTTGCTGGCGGGTGCGGCCCTGAACGGGCTGTCCGTCAAAGATAATGTCGCCCTTTGAGGCAATCAGGCGCAGCAGCGCCAGCCCGGTGGTACTTTTGCCGGAGCCCGATTCACCGACCAGGCCGAGCGTTTCACCGGTATTCAGCGTAAAGCTGACGTTTTTTACCACCGGATTTTCGTCAACCACGCGGCGAAGAATCCCTTTGCGGACAGGAAAAGCGACCTGCAAGTTGTTGACCTGCAACAACGGCACGCTGTCGGGCGGCAGCGGGACGGGCGCGCCTGCGGGTTCGCTGTCGAGCAATTTGATGGTGTAAGGATGGCATGGAGCGGCGAGCAGCGCACTGGCCTGGCCTTGCTCCACGCAGCGTCCGTTTTGCATAACGGCGATGCTGTCTGCCAGCTTGCGCACGATGCTCAGGTTATGGGTGATAAACAGCAGGCCCATATTCAGCTCCTGGCGCAGCTCCCGCAGCAGTTGCAGGATCTGCGCTTGGACGGAGACGTCGAGCGCGGTGGTGGGTTCGTCGGCGATTAGCAGCTCCGGCCGCGTCAGCAGCGCCATGGCAATCATCACTCGCTGACGTTCACCGCCGGAAAGCTGGTGCGGATAGTTATCGAGCCGCCGACGGGCGTTGCGGATCCCTACACGATCCAGACAGCCTAAAATCTCTCCGCGTGCGGCCTCTTTGCGCATTCCCCGGTGAAGAGACAGCACTTCATAGAGCTGTTTTTCCAGCGTATGCAGCGGGTTAAGTGAGACCATTGGCTCCTGAAAAATCATGGCGATGCGGTTACCGCGAATGCCGCGCAGGACACGTTCGTCAGCATGTAGCAGTGACTGGTCGTGGAAACGAACGTCACCGGTCGGATAGCTGACCGGCGGCGTCGGCAGCAGGCGTAGTATGGAGAGCGCCGAAACGCTTTTGCCTGAGCCGGATTCCCCCACCAGCGCCAGCGTTTCCCCGGCGTCGATTTTCAGTGACAGCTCGTTGACCACGGTTCGGGCTTCGCCTCGCGCCGTGAAGGTAATGGAAAGGTTATCGATCTCTAACAACGGAACCGCCATATTACACCGCCTTAGCCGGGTCGAAGGCGTCGCGCACGGCTTCACCAATAAAGATCAGCAGCGACAGCAGCACCGCCACGGATAAAAATGCCGTGATCCCAAGCCACGGCGCCTGCAAATTGTTTTTCCCCTGCAGCAGTAGCTCGCCGAGCGAAGGCGAACCGAGCGGCAGGCCAAAGCCAAGGAAATCGAGTGAGGTGAGGGTGGTTATCGAGCTGCAAAGAATAAACGGCAGAAACGTCAGCGTCGCCACCATCGCATTCGGCAGCATGTGGCGAAAGATGATGCCGCGATCGCTCACGCCCAGCGCCTGCGCGGCGCGAATATAGTCGAAGTTGCGGGTACGCAGAAACTCGGCGCGAACCACGCCTACCAGCGTCATCCAGCCGAACAGCACGGTGATCGCCAGCAACCACCAGAAGTTAGGCTGCACGACGCTTGAGAGCAATATAATGAGAAACAGCGTCGGCATGCCCGACCACACTTCGATAAAGCGCTGGCCCCAGAGATCAATTTTGCCGCCGTAGTAGCCCTGTAGCGCGCCCGCCAGCACGCCCATGACGCTGGAGCAGAGCGTCAGCATCAGGCCAAATAGCAGGGAAATGCGAGTGCCATAGAGAATGCGCGCCAGCACGTCGCCGCCGTTGGCGTCGGTGCCCAGCCAGTTTTGTGCCGAAGGCGGGGAAGGGAAGGGCTTGTCGGTGGCGAAGTTGATCGACGTTGCGCCAAAGCGAATGGGTGTCCAGAGCACGCGGCCATGCTCCTTCAGCTGGTTTTGCAGCCACGGATCCTGGTAGTCTGCGGCGGTGGCAAACTGGCCGCCGAACTCTTTCTCGCTATAAGTTTTCAGCACCGGGAAATAGAACTCACCGTGATACTCCACGACCAAAGGCCGATCGTTGGCGATAAGTTCGGATCCCAGGCTGCAAATAAAAATAATCAGGAACAGCACCAGTGACCAGAAGCCCCGGCGGTTGTGGCGAAAACGTGCCCAGCGGGCCTGATTGACGGAGCTTAAGCGTGGCATCAGCGGCCCTCAAAATCGATGCGCGGATCGACCAGCGTATAGCTGATATCGCTGATGATGTTCAGCAGCAGGCCAATCAGAGTGAAGATGTACAGCGTGCCGAACATCACCGGGTAGTCGCGGGATACCGTGGCTTCGTAGCCGAGCAGACCGAGGCCGTTGAGAGAGAACATGACTTCGATCAGCAGCGATCCGGTGAAAAACATGCTGATAAAGGTGGCCGGGAAACCGGCGATCACCAGCAGCATGGCGTTGCGAAAGATATGTCGCCAGAGAATGTGCTTTTCGCTGACCCCTTTGGCGCGCGCGGTGACGACGTACTGCTTACGAATTTCGTCGAGGAACGAGTTTTTGGTCAGCATCGTCAGGGCAGCAAAGCCGCCAATTACCGTTGCCAGCACTGGCAGAGTGATGTGCCACAGGTAATCGGTGATTTTCTGATACCAGGGCAGCGTGTCGAAATTGGCGGAGACCAGCCCCCGCAGCGGGAACAGATCGTAGTAGCTCCCGCCCGCGAACAGCACGATCAGGACGATGGCGAACAGAAAAGCGGGAATGGCGTAACCGATGATGATGAACGCGCTGCTCCAGATGTCAAAGCGGCTGCCGTTGCTGACCGCCTTGCGGATACCTAACGGAATCGACACCAGATAGATAATGAGCGTGCTCCAGAGCCCGAGCGTTATCGACACCGGCAGGCTCTCTTTGATCAGCTTCAATACGGAGGCGCTGCGAAACAGGCTGTCGCCAAAATCGAAGCGCACGTAGTTCCAGAGCATGCTGAAGTAGCGTTCGTGCATCGGCTTGTCGAATCCGTAGCGGTGGGTGATTTCGGCGATCACTTCCGGATCGAGCCCGCGGCCGCCGCGATACTGACTTTCACTGAGGTTGCTGACGCCGGTGCGGGCATGCGTCGCGCCCATGCCGTCGGCGCCGCTGCCAGGCAGGCTGCTCTTATCGCCGAACTCAATGGCGGCAATCGCCTGGTCAACCGGGCCGCCGGGGGCAATCTGGACGATAAAAAAGTTGATAGTGATAATGGCCCAAAGCGTGGGAATAACCAGCAGCAGCCGGCGAATGAGGTAAGCGCCCATGTTTACTCCTTAGCGCCGGGCTTCCGGCAGTTTCGCCGCTTTGTTCACGTCGTACCACCAGTTGTCAAAGCCCAGTGAATAGACTGGACGTACCGTCGGGTGAGAAAACTTATCCCAGTAAGCCATGCGATCCGAGGCCATATACCACATGGGCAGCTGGTAGTAATTCCAGGTTAATACGCGGTCCAGCGCTCGTCCAAGCGGCAGCAGTTTTTGCTTGTTGCCTTCAGCTTTGATCATTTGGCTAATCAGGTTATCAATCACCGGGCTGCTGACGCCAGGGCCGTTATAGGATGAGTTGATGTAGGCCGATGCCCAGGATATTTGCAGATCGCTGCCGCTCGGCCACGGCATCGCCCGCCACAGGCGCGGCATCATGTCGTAGTCGCGGGTGCGCATGCGGTTGGTAACCTGCGACATATCCACCTGGCGAATATCCATCGTCACACCCAGGCGTTTTAAATTGTGCTGAAACGGCATTACCCACTGATTGTTTCCGGCTGAGGGCAAGAGTAGCTCGAACTGCAGCGGTTTACCGGTTTGGGCATTGACGCGCTGCTGGCCTTTCAGCACCCAGCCCGCGTCAGTCAGCAGCTTGTCCGCCTTCAGTAAATTCTCACGGTCGAAGCCGTTGCCGTTGGATTTTGGCGGTTCATAAATGGCGGTGAAAACTTCTGGCGGCAGCTCTTTTTTCATTGGGGCAAGCAGCACCAGTTCATCAGCATTGGGATAGCCGCGTGCGGCGTATTCCGTATTCTGGAAATAGCTGTTCGTACGGCTGTAAGCGCCATAAAACAGCGCTTTGTTCATCCACTCAAAATCAAACGCCAGACCGATGGCTTCGCGAACTTTGCGATCGGCAAACACCGGGCGCTGAATGTTGAACGTCAGCCAGCGTGTGTCCTGTGCGGAGTCGTTTTTCTCTTCTTCTTTGACGATGTAGTGGTTGCTGAAGTTTTTGCCGATATAACGCGTCGCCCAGTTTTTCGGGCTGCCTTCGGTACGGAAATCAAACGCACCTGCCTTAAAGGCTTCGAATGCCACGTTATCGTCGAGGTAGTAGTCGTAGCGGAGAGTATCGAAGTTCCAGCGCCCGCGGTTGACCGGCAGATTCGCCGCCCAGTAGTCCTTCACGCGGGAATAAACCACGTACTGGCCCATGCGCCAGGAGGTGATTTTATAGGGCCCGTTCGCCAGCGGTGGGGCAGAAAGCGGGTCGCTAAGCTTATGGCTGCGCCAGAATTTTTCGGGCATTACCGGCAGGGTGAACAGGCTCAGCATGTCTTCCTTGCCCGGTTTAGCCAGCTCAAAACGGACGGTAAGCGGAGCGATAGCTTTAACCGTGGTGCCTTTATAGATCAGGCGAAACTGCGGCACGCCTTCGGTCATAAATTTGTTGAAGGTAAAAGCGACATCTTCCGCCGTGACTTTACTGCCATCATGAAAGCGCGCGCGTGGGTTGATGGTAACTTCAGCCCAGGAAAAGTCATCTGCGTAGCGCGCCATGTCGGCAATCAGAGGATAGTAGCTGCCGGGCTCGTCATCTGATGTGGTGAAGAGTGAGTCGTACAGCGACTCTGTGCGCACAGCAGCGTTGCCGCGCAATGCATAGCGGTTGAAGTTATCGAAAGTGCCGAGAGCTGACAGCGTGACGCTCCCGCCTTTTGGCGCGGCGGGATTAACGTAATCGTAGTGGCTGAAGTTAATGGCGTACTTCGGTTCACCGATGACGGCAAACGCGTAGCTTTCCTTGATAGTCTGAGCCTGCGCGTTCAGGGTCAACAGCGCGAGCATCAGTAACACTGTGCGCACAACAATCACCGGGGGTTATTCCTTCTGCGGCCATTTTCGGGCAATTCACTCATCCTGTTGAATAATAAGTGACGTTCAGGTGGTTGTGAAATAATTCTCGGGCTTGCCATGGGCCTCGACCAGTTTTTCCAGCGTTAGCGGGCGGCTTATCCAGTAGCCCTGCAGGAAGTTCACGCCATGCTGGCGCAACCAGTTGGCCTGTTCCTGTGTCTCTACGCCCTCTGCTACCGTGACGAGGCTCATTTTCCGGGCGAGCGTCAGCACGGCGTCCAGCACCGGGGAGGTGACCGTTTCTGTACCGATGGCGTTAACGAAACCGCGATCGATTTTCAGATAATCGAAGGAATAGCGCTGAAGATAAATCAGCGCGCTGTGTCCGGTACCGAAATCATCAATGGCAATTTCGTAACCTTCATGATGCAGCCATTCAAACAGCGTGACGGCCTGGCGCTGGTTGAGCATGTCGCGTTCGGTGATTTCCAGCACCAGCTGGAAGTAGTTCGCCGGCAGCATACTGCTGAGATCCCGCAGATCCTGTTTGAAACTCTCGGCCATCAGATGGGCAGGAGCGATATTGATTCCGAGTTTTGCCCCCGGCGGGAGCAGATTTTGCAGCGCCGGTGCGTCTTTGGCGATGAGCTCGAACAGATGACGGGTCAGCGGCACAATCAGCTGCTGGGCCTCGGCAAAGTTGATAAATGCATCAGGTGGGATCTCTCCGGCTGTCGGATGCTTCCAGCGCATCAGCACTTCCACGCCGCGGATCTGCATGCTCTCAGCTTCCACCACGGGTTGGTATACCACGTAGAACTGATTGCGCTTAATCGCAGAGGTAATTTCTTTGCCCGGGCGCAGGCGAACCGTCAGCACGTAGTAGCAGAGCAGGCCAGACAGCAGGCCGCACATCACGCCCATCAGCAGAGAAAACTGCGTATTCTCGCTGGCCCAGGTGTTGCCGTAGACGTTCACCGTTAGCGGCAAGCCGTTGATTTTCGCCGTGCGAATTGGCGTATCTTTTAACAGGCTGGCCGGCTGTGGCTTAGGGCTATAGGTAGAAATGGCGGTACCGTTCGCGATCAGGGCAATGCCGCTGAACTGATTCTGCCGGGAAGAATAAAGGATCCATGGCATCAGGCTTGCATTGATCGAGGTGAATACGCCCCGATTTTCAAGCAGTGGGCTGCGTACCCAGAGGGCAAAAGCGGGGCGCTGTGGCATCATTGGTGTCCCCGGCAGGATCGTCAGATCCAGCGCTTTGCTGACGTCTACCTGCGGCACCAGCTGTTTCATTGGCACGTTCATCTCGCCCGTGGCGGAAGAGCATTTTGCGTGACCATTTTCGACCAGCAGAAAGGCGCGAACGTTAAGGCTGAAAGCCGCGCGGGAGGTGAGCTCGGAGGAGACATCAGAGCAGCGGCTCATGGTGAGAGGCTGGAGTTTATCTACGGTATTCAGCAGCTCGCCAAAATAGTTGTCCAGATACTTTTGCAGATCGTGAATGATGATATCGAACTGCTGCGCGCGCTTATGGTGGAATATCATCATCTGTACGCTGCCCGCTAACAGAGCAACGACCGCACCCAGCAGCAGGCTGGAGAAGAGGATCTTGCGACCGAGCGAGAAGTAGCGCTTGAACATAGCTTCCTGTATCCGTGATATTTAAAAAGGTAATTCAATGCTTTGGGATGCCGGGGCGCATCTTACCAGCATAGTCTATTTCGCCATCCTGGCGGGCACGGACGGGAGAAGAAAAAAAAAGCACTGCTCAGCAGTGCTTTTTTTTATTGTCTTGCTGTCGGCCAAGGGAAAACTAACAGCAAGACAGGCATCAGGAGCGGCTCAGAACGCGGCGTGCTTCGTTGTAGCGCTTGTTCCAGTAAGGCTCATTCATGCTGGAAATGGTCACACCGCTGCTGGTGGAAGCATGCACGAACTGGTTATTGCCGATGTAGATGCCAACGTGGCGGCCCGTGGATCCAGCGCGGAACAGCACTAAATCACCGGTACGCAGCTGTGTGCGCTTAATCGACTTACCCATTTCCTGCTGCTCGTAGGTGGAGCGGGGTAAATCCATGCCGAACTGTTCACGGAAAGTACGCTGAACAAAAGCGGAACAGTCGATACCGCGTTTGGTATCGCCGCCGAGGCGATATCGCACGCCTTTCCAGCTGGCGTATTGATCCATCAGGCGTGATTTCACGTCGAGATTACGCACCATGGATTCAAATTCATCCTGAGAGGCTTGCAGTGACGAAGGATCTTCGTTACTCACACCAAGTGTCTCAGAATGCATATTCTTTGCGGTGTTTGTCGTGCTACATGCAGAAAGCAGGACCGCGACTGCTACAGCGGGTATTGCCCGCAGGATATATCTCAAAATTGGTTGAGATGTGACCATGTTGATTGTTTTCCCTTGAAGTCCTTAACGATAAACATCGTTATAAAATTGCCAACCGTGAGGAGACTAAATACCTGCCATCAATGAGACAATTCCCGAAGGCTAAAATTGTGCAGTGCCGCACAAATTTATTCACTTTCTGAATAATTTATCTCTGGAATGGCAAAACGAGATTGAGATTACCCTATCGATACAGGGCTGGCTAGCGCTTTTCGGGGATTTTTTATAAGAAAATGTGATAGCGAAAGTGAGGATTTTTCTATGGCGAGAAATAGACCTGAAAATGCGCACTAATTAGCCAATTATCTCATTCTTAAGCAAATTCTGATGAAGATAAAATGACGAAAAGCGTTATTTTCCCCTCAGAAAGTTCTCAGGGATCGAAAACGATCCCTGATGACCATGATTAATTTAGGTTGAAAGTTTGTTTAATTATTGTTGCGCGCGGTTGGGAGAAAACGATCAAACAGGGCGATTGTTTTATCGCTGAGCTGCGTCAACAGAATCCAGGGCATGCCAATCAAAACGGCGGTCAGCGATCCAACGGCAATATCGGTGAACCAGTGCGCACCAATCATTACGCGCGGGAAAGCAAAAACCACAAAAATAATCAGGGCTATGGTGAACGCTTTATGGCCAAAATATCGCCACATAAAGGTGGCAAATATCAGCAGCATCATCCCGTGATCGCCCGGGAAGCTGTCTTTTGACGCGTCCTTAGTCGAAATATGCAGCAGATCGCTGACCCGATAAACATTCGGGAAAAACAGCGACGGGCTTGCGCGTTTGACCGGCATTAGATGCTGGGCAAGCTGGTTCACAATCACTGCAGAAAGCAGCATGACCAGGCCAATAATAACGATCTGACGACGGCCCGCGTTATCTGCCTTCAGCCAGAAGCTGAGCATCAGGCAGCCCATGGCCAACAGCGAACAGCCATCAAAGGCGCGGTTATTGGTTATCGCGAGGAACCAGACGTAGGCCCGGCTGTCGGCCAGCCCCTGGCTGAAGAAGTGAAAAATGCCTGAATCGACAGGGAACCAGAATCCATGGTTAACCGGCAAATACCAGCTCATAAACAGGGCCAGTCCGGCAATATTCAGCAGTAATATAAGAGGAAGTCGAGTTTTCATAGCATATTATTTGGATCAAATGAGCGTCGCAACATACCGACCTCAGGTTAAACGAAGTTTCAACAGAGAGGACTGCAAGGCATTCCAGTCCGTTTCGGCGTGATGAATCAGTTCAATGCGGCTGTCCGGTGGGGCGACGGACTGCGTTTCGATATGCAGATCGCTACCCTGACGATTAATTCGTACCAGCCCTTCTGCAATGCGCATCACCCCTTTCACCCGGGAAACCGGTGCCAGACGGGCCCATTCCAGCAGGCCAATGGTATCAAACTGCGTATCGGCATCGAAAATCCAGCCACAGGCATAATGCCCCTGACCGCTGTTCACGCTGCGGCGCCAGCGCTGATGCTCGGGGAGGCTCAGCGCCGCCAGGCCTCTGTTCGACGGACGGCTGTGCGAATGCGCAGCGCTTTCTGGCAGCACAGCCAGGTTACGGCGCGGTAAGTTTAGTAGCGCACCGTCAATAGCGCCCTGAGTCACTTCCACATGCTGGCGTTCACCGCCAAAGTTCGCCCACCAGTCGGCAAACGCCTGCTGACTTTCCGGTGTTGCCCGATCCTGTTTATTCGCCACAATGATGTCCGCTGCCGCAAGCTGATCGCGGAAGTTTTCGTTGGCGATGACTTTTTCATCAAGCAGTTGACGAGGATCCAGCACGCAGAGCGTGGCGCGCAAATCAATCCATGGCTCATAAACCGGGGCGGTGAGAATGTCGAGGATCTGTTTGGGATGACCCAGACCCGTTGGCTCTATCAGCAACCGATCGGGTTTGCCCTGGCGAAGCAGGGTGTTGAGCCCGACCTGCATCGGCAGGCCGTTCACGCAGCACATGCATCCACCGGGAATCTCTTTCAGCAGCGCGCCGCTGTCGGCGAGCAATGCGCCGTCGATCCCAACCTCACCGAATTCATTAACCAGCACCGCCCACTTTTCATTCGTGGGTTTGTTGGCCAGTAAATGGAGAATGGAGGTTGTCTTACCGCTGCCGAGAAAGCCTGTAATCAGATTCGTTAGCGTCACGTGGTCTCCAGGAAAAACGCGGGTAATAGTATAGCAGCGCGTTCTATCCTGGCGAAAAACGGGGGAAAAGAGAAGCCTGGCCCGCGGACAGAGCGCTACTCTGCCCGCTAAAGCGCAGGAAGTGCTAAAGATTCAGGGTTGAAATAAGCGCATGACGGGCACCGTGCTCGCAAAGTCGCCGCCAGGCCTGCTGCACGTTTTCCACAAAAGCCGCGTTCTTCACTAAATCAGTACCGAAAATTTCGCTAAGAGAGAGCAGGGCAGTGACCCGATCGGCTTCGCTGCTTGTCGACACGATAGTCTGTATTTTTTCCGCCAGCGGATCGCGCACGTCAATCGCGTTGCCGTGCTCGTCAGTGCCGCTGACATAGCGCATCCAACCGGCAACGCCGAGTGCAAGCAGCGACCAGTCGCTTCCACGCTCAAGGTGAACCCGAATCCCTTCCAGCAAGCGCTGCGGGAGCTTCTGGCTACCGTCCATTGCGATTTGCCAGGTGCGGTGTTTTAACGCCGGGTTAGTGAACCGCGTGATGAGGCTATCGGCATAAGCCTGCAAGTCAACGCCCTGGATACGCAGCGTTGGAGCCTGCTCCTGCATCATTAACTGCCGCGCTGCCTGGCGGAAATCCTCATCCTGCATGCAGTCACTGATGTGCTCGTATCCGGCTAAATAGCCCAGATATGCAAGGAATGAGTGGCTGCCGTTCAGCATTCGCAGCTTCATTTGCTCCCACGGCAGTACGTCTTCAACCAACTGGACGCCAGCAAGTTCCCATTCCGGACGGCCCGCGACAAAGTTGTCTTCGACAACCCACTGGATAAAGGGCTCGCAGCTGATGGCGCAAGGGTCGTTGACGCCAACGGCGGTGGCAATCTCGGCCAGAGATTCTTCGGTTGCCGCGGGAACGATACGATCGACCATGGTGCCGGGGAAGCTGACGTTGTCTGCGATCCACTGGGCCAGCTCCGGAGAGCGCTTGTTGGCCATCCCCAGCACCGCGTTTTTTACGACGTACCCGTTGTCGGGAATGTTGTCGCAGGAAAGTACGGTAAACGGTGGCAGGCCACGCTCACGGCGGCGGTGCAGCGCTTCGACAAGAATGCCCGGTGCAGAATGTGGTTCAGCAGGATTTTCCAGATCGTGAACGATCCGCGGCTGCGTGACGTCAAGACGACCGGTGGCCGGATCGATGCAATACCCTTTTTCGGTAATGGTCAGAGAAACAATCGCCACCTGCGGCTCGCAGAATTTCTCAACGATCGCTGCAAGAGTATCCAGCTTTGCATTCAGGCATTCATGCACGGCACCGATGATGATCGGCTGGTTGCCGTTGGCACCTTTCTCCAGCACGGTATAAAGATGATCCTGCGCGCGCAGCTGGCTCATCAGCACGTCGCCGCTGAACAGGCTGATTTCGCACAGCCCCCAGTCGCCGCCTTTGGCGTTCAGCACCCGGTCAGTCAGCAGAGCCTGGTGGGCACGGTGGAACGCCCCAAAACCAAAGTGGATAATTCGCGAGCGCAGCTGCTGTCGGTTATAACGGGGTTGCTGCACGTTGTCGGGGAGCGTGGCTGTGGCGATCGTCGTCATTATGTAAAACACCTGATTAACCATTAATTAACAATGAGCAGTGTAAAGTTATATGACAACAAATTGAATTGGTGTGCCGTATTTATCCGGGGAATGTGAGCTGGATCAATCAATGCCAGCGCGGAAATTGACCCTCAGGCAGAAGCATGTATGGTAGTCGTCATCTGAAGGATAAATATTGGTATAACAACTTAAGAGGGTGAGACAATGGAACAAACCTGGCGTTGGTATGGACCGAATGATCCGGTTTCTCTTGATGATGTGCGCCAGGCCGGCGCGACCGGCGTGGTGACCGCGCTGCACCATATTCCGAACGGTCAGGTCTGGCCGGTCGATGAAATCAAAGCACGTCAGGCGCTGCTCGCTGAAAAAGGGTTGACCTGGTCCGTGGTCGAAAGTATCCCGGTTCACGAAGAGATTAAAACCCAGTCCGGCGAGTACAAAACCTGGATTGCCAACTACCAGCAGAGCATCCGCAACCTGGCGGCCTGCGGCATTGATACCGTCTGCTACAACTTCATGCCGATTCTTGACTGGACGCGTACCGATCTGGAATACCAGCTGCCGGACGGTTCAAAAGCGCTGCGCTTTGACCAGATTGCCTTTGCCGCCTTTGAAATTCACATTCTCAAGCGCCCGGGCGCAGAAGCTGATTACAGCGCCGAAGAGCAGCAGCAGGCCAAAGAATACTTCCACGCAATGAGTGCGGCAGAGATAGAAAAACTGACCCGCAACATCATTGCTGGCCTGCCGGGTGCTGAAGAAGGCTATACCCTGGACCAGTTCCGCCAGCGTCTGGCGGAGTACGATCACATCAGCAAAGAGACGCTACGTGAAAATATGGCCGTTTTCCTGCGTGCTATCGTGCCGGTTGCTGAAGAAGCGGGCGTGCGCCTGGCGGTTCATCCTGACGATCCGCCGCGTCCAATCCTCGGCCTGCCGCGCATTGTTTCCACCATTGAAGACATGCAGTGGCTGAAAGAGACGGTCGACAGCATCTACAATGGTTTTACCATGTGTACTGGCTCTTACGGCGTACGCGCTGATAACGACCTGGTAAAAATGATTGAAACCTTCGGCGACCGTATTCACTTCACCCACCTGCGTGCGACCTGCCGTGAAGCGAATCCAAAAACCTTCCACGAAGGTTCACACTTGTACGGTGACGTGAATATGGTGGCGGTTGTGGATGCGATTCTGGCCGAAGAGTCTCGCCGTAAGAAAGCGGGCGACCTGCGTTCCATTCCGTTCCGCCCGGACCACGGTCATCAGATGCTTGACGATCTGAAGAAGAAAACCAACCCGGGCTACTCGGCGATTGGTCGTCTGAAAGGGATGGCGGAAGTGCGTGGCGTTGAGCTGGCGCTGAAGATGACAAAGTATCCAGACCTGCTGTAACAGAGTGCGTCGGATGGCGGCTGACGCCTTATCCAGCCTACAGCAAATAAGCCGTATACCTGTTAAGCACAGCGTTATCAGTCAATAAAAAAGGCAACTCAAATGAGTTGCCCTTTTTGCGTTCTGGCTGAAATCAGTCAGCGCGACCCATATAACGTTTTTCTTCGATATGGATGCGAATTTTCTCACCCGCGCTGAGGTATTCCGGCACCTGAACAACCAGGCCGGTGGTCAGCGTCGCAGGTTTGTTGCGGGCGCTCGCTGAAGCTCCTTTAATGCCAGGAGCGGTTTCAACGATTTCCAGATCGACGGTCTGCGGCAGCTCTAGCGCCAGCAGCTGGCCGTCCCACAGCAGAACCTGCATGTCCGGCATGCCGCCTTCCGGAATGAACAGCAGCTCTTCTTCAATCTGATCTTTGGTGAAGATGTAAGGCGTGAAATCTTCTTTATCCATAAAGACGTATTCGTTGCCGTCGATATAGGAGAAGTCCACGAAACGACGGTTGAGGCTGACGGTATCAACGATATCGTCGCCCTTGAAGCGCTCTTCCACCTTCAGGCCGGTACGCACGTCGGAGAAGCGCATTTTGTACAGAGTCGCTGCACCACGGGCACTTGGGGACTGGATATCGATGTCTTTCACAATCAGCAGTTTGCCGTTGTAATTCAGCACCATACCTTTTTTAATTTCATTCGCTCTTGGCATTGCAGTAATCCTGTTGGGTAAAGTCAAAAATATCGCGTAAAAGTACTCGTGCCGGGCCTTTCAGGCAAGTGGAATTCGCGGGATTTGTGAAAAGGTGATAAGGTGCGTTTCCGCCATAAAGAGAGAGTGAATGATGGACTGCCGACCGGACTGCGGCGCGTGTTGCACGGCACCGTCGATCTCCAGCCCTATCCCGGGAATGCCTGACGGCAAGCCCGCCAATACCCCCTGTATCCAGCTTGATGAACGCCAGCGCTGCAAGATTTTTGGCTCGCCCCTGCGGCCAAAAGTGTGCGCCGGATTGAAGCCTTCCTCAGAAATGTGCGGAACATCTAAAGTGCAGGCGATGAGCTACCTTATTCATCTGGAAGCGCTAACTGCGCCCTAAACGTCCTTAATCCGCCACAGCCCGATGGTGCTGATAACGCACATCACCAGCGCAATCCAGAATACCGCGTGGTAATTCCAGATTTCCGCCACCACGCCTGCCATTGAACCCGCAATGATCCAGCCCACGCGGGTCGTGTTGCTGTAAAGGGTAGTCGCTGAACCGGCCTGACCGGGCATCAAATCCTGAAAATAGAGCATGCCGATACCGGCGAGGATCCCAATGTAGATGGCGTTCAACAGCTGCATGGCGAGCAGCAGCGCAGGCGAGTGTACGGTCAGCATTCCGATGTAAAAACAGAGTCCGGCAATCACCGCAATACGCATCAGGAAGCGCTTGCCAAAGCGTTTGGCGTAGTAGCCGGCAATCAGCATTGTCGGGATCTCAAGCCCCGCAGCGGTGCCCATCATCACCCCGGCGAGTTTTTCCGGTAAATGCAGCTCCTCAATAATGAACAGCGGCATATTGATAATGTAGAGGCTGTTGGTGCCCCACATCAGCGTGCAGATGCCAAACAGCAACAACGCATCACGGAGGTTGGTGCGCGGTACTTCGATATGCGTGCCTGTCACGGGGCGCTCTTTGCGCATGCTCGGCAAAAACAGCCAGACGATAAGCGCACAAACCACATAGGCCACGGCGGCTGAAAGATACATCGTCGTGAAGCCAAAACCCATCGCCAGCGCGTAGGCCAGCGGCGGCCCAACCACCCACGCCAGTGACACCTGCGCGCGCAGAATGGAACTGAACATCACCGCTTCGCGCCCGGTTTTATCGGCATGTTCGCGGGCAAGGGCAAACATCTGTGGGTTAGACGTTGACCCAAAGCTGCTCAGGAAAACACCGACGAACAGCAAAATGAAGTAGTTACGGTTCCAGGCAAACAGCACGCAGGCCATTACCCCGAGCAGGCAACAGAAGACAATCAGCTGTTTACGGTCGCCCTGTCGGTCTGAACGTCCGGCCAGAAACTGGCTGACCAGAATGCCGATCGCCGCGCTGCCGGTAAAGAAGAAGCCGACCATCGCCGGACGAACGTGAACTTCATTCGTCAGAAACAGGCTCAGAGTTGGCGTTTGCAATGCGCCAGCAATGCCCGTCAGAAAGGCGACTAACAGGAAGGCCGATGAGGTCAGATCAAATCCCCGACGCGGGGCTTCTACGGTGGTGTTGGACATGTCGGATTATCAAAAAACAGGAAGACGCAGGAGTTTACGCTGGCCGTCAGAAAATAAACAGTGGATGGGTCAACTTATACACGAAAAATCAAAATAGCATTTCATAATGAGAATGGCTTTCGCTGAAGGTGGCTGAACGACGCGCTGAAGCACACGCCTGGCGTCAGCAAATGTGGCGAGAATGATAACAAAATGTGGAGTGGCTCTAACTTCTGCGATCAAAAAAACGACTTTGCTTGCGGATTAAACAGCGCTGACACAGACTCATTGAAACGTTTCAGCGTCATCTTTTCATCTTACGGGAAGCAGGGTGGCGTATTTTTTCTCATGTTGGCTGAAACGATTCAATTCAGCGAGAGAGGAGAACCATGTTCCAGTTATCAGCTCAGGATATTCATCCCGGCCAACAGGCCGGGAATAAAGAAGAGGCAATTCGCCTGGTTGCGTCAGCGCTGGTCAGCGCCGGTAACGTGGCCGACGGTTATGTTGACGGAATGCTTGCCCGCGAGCAGCAAACCTCGACGTTTCTTGGCAACGGCATCGCCATTCCACACGGTACCACCGACACCCGCGACCAGGTGCTGAAGACCGGCGTTCAGGTTTATCAGTTCCCGCAGGGTGTGGCCTGGGGCGAAGGGCAAACCGCTTACGTCGCCATCGGCATTGCCGCCAGTTCGGATGAGCACCTCGGTCTGCTGCGTCAGCTGACGCACGTGCTGAGCGATGACAGCGTGGCTGAACAGCTGAAAACCGCGACCACTGCGGAAGCGCTGCGAGCGCTGCTGATGGGTGAAAAACAAAGCGATGCGTTGAAGCTCGATAACGACACCCTGACGCTGGACGTTGATGCGGCAAGTCTGATGACATTGCAGGCGCTGAACGCTGCACGTCTGAAGGAAGCTGGAGCCGCCGACGCGGCATTCGTGGCGCACGTCATTAATGACCAGCCGCTGAACCTGGGGCAGGGCATCTGGCTGAACGACAGTGCTGAAGGCAACCTGAAAAGCGCCGTCGCCGTTAGCCGTGCTGCAACACCGTTCAGCGTTGACGGACAATCTGCAGCGCTGCTGGTGACGGTTGCGATGGCCGACGAACAGCCGACTGCGGTCCTTAACCGCCTCAGTGCGCTGCTGCTCGACAACAAAGCTGAACGTCTGCTGAACGCCGACGCGGCAACGCTGCTGGCATTCCTGACCAGCGATGATGCGCCAGCGGACGATCTGCTGAGCGCGGAGTTTGTGGTGCGTAACGAACATGGGCTGCATGCGCGTCCGGGCACCATGCTGGTGAATACCATCAAACAATTTAACAGTGAGATTACCGTGACAAACCTCGACGGCAGCGGCAAACCTGCGAATGGTCGCAGCCTGATGAAGGTCGTGGCGCTCGGCGTGAAAAAAGGCCATCGCCTGCGCTTTACCGCCCAGGGCGAGGATGCCCAGGTGGCGCTGAATGCCATCGGTGAGGCTATCGCCTCCGGTCTTGGGGAGGGCGCGTAATGAGCAGACGTGTTGCCACAATCACCCTCAATCCGGCCTACGATTTAGTGGGGTATACCCCGGAAGTTGAACGCGGCGAAGTGAACCTGGTGCGCACCACCGGTCTGCATGCGGCGGGTAAGGGTATCAACGTTGCGAAGGTGCTGAAAGATCTCGGCATTGATGTGACCGTCGGCGGCTTCCTGGGCAAAGACAACCAGGATGGCTTCCAGCAGCTGTTCAGCGAACTCGGCATCGCCAACCGTTTCCAGGTGGTGCAGGGCCGTACCCGTATCAACGTTAAGCTGACGGAAAAAGACGGCGAAGTGACCGACTTTAACTTCTCTGGTTTCGACGTCACGCCGGGCGACTGGGAGCGTTTCGTCAACGATTCCCTGACGTGGCTGGGTCAGTTCGACATGGTCTGCGTCAGCGGCAGCCTGCCTGCGGGCGTCAGCCCGGAAGCGTTCACCGACTGGATGACGCGCCTGCGCAGCCAGTGTCCGTGCATCATCTTTGACAGCAGCCGTGAAGCGCTGGTGGCGGGCCTGAAGGCTGCGCCGTGGCTGGTGAAGCCGAACCGTCGCGAACTGGAAATCTGGGCGGGTCGCAAGCTGCCGGAAATGAAAGACGTCATTGAAGCGGCGCACGCATTGCGTGAGCAGGGCATTGCTCATGTGGTGATTTCGCTGGGCGCAGAAGGCGCGCTGTGGGTCAACGCATCCGGCGAATGGATTGCCAAACCGCCGTCCGTTGAGGTGGTGAGCACCGTGGGTGCCGGGGATTCCATGGTAGGTGGTCTGATTTACGGCCTGCTGATGCGTGAATCCAGTGAACACACGTTACGCCTGGCGACCGCGGTCGCGGCGCTGGCCGTCAGCCAGAGTAACGTCGGCATTACCGATCGTACCCAGTTGGCCGCGATGATGGCGCGCGTTGACTTACAACCCTTCAATTAACAGCAGGAGAGGCACAATGAAAACGCTGCTGATTATCGATTCCGGGCTCGGACAGGCGCGCGCCTATATGGCGAAGACCCTGCTGGCCGCGGCGGCCCACAAGGCCCATTTAGAGATTATCGACAACCCGAACGACGCCGAACTGGCAATCGTGCTGGGTTCAACGCTGCCGGCTGATAGCGCGCTGAACGGCAAGCAAGTGTACCTCGGCGATGTAAATCGCGCGGTGGCGCATCCGGAACTGTTCCTGAGCGAAGCTAAATCGCACGCCACGCCGTATGCAACGCCTGCGTCAATTGCGCCCGCAGCGAAAAGCGGTGCCAAACGTATTGTTGCCGTAACGGCCTGCCCGACGGGCGTCGCGCACACCTTTATGGCGGCTGAAGCGATTGAAACCGAAGCCAAAAAACGCGGCTGGTGGGTGAAAGTGGAAACCCGTGGCTCCGTAGGCGCAGGCAATGCGATTACGCCCGAAGAAGTGGCTGAAGCGGATCTGGTGATTGTCGCGGCGGATATCGAAGTGGATCTGGCGAAGTTTGCCGGCAAGCCGATGTATCGCACCTCTACCGGCCTGGCGCTGAAGAAAACGGCCCAGGAGCTGGACAAAGCGCTGGTGGAAGCCGAGCCGTACAAACCTGCGGGTAACGCTCAGGCCGCGGCGAACGAAGGCAAGAAGAAAGGCGGTGCCTACAGCCACCTGCTGACGGGCGTGTCCTATATGCTGCCGATGGTGGTTGCAGGCGGCCTGTGTATCGCGCTCTCCTTTGCCTTCGGGATCACCGCATTTAAAGAAGAGGGTACGCTTGCGGCCGCGCTGATGCAGATCGGCGGCGGTTCAGCCTTCGCGCTGATGGTGCCTGTGCTGGCGGGGTACATCGCGTTCTCGATTGCTGACCGTCCGGGCCTGACTCCAGGTCTTATCGGCGGTATGCTGGCCGTCAGCACCGGCTCCGGCTTTATCGGCGGTATCATCGCCGGTTTCCTTGCGGGCTACGTCGCGAAGCTTATCAGTACCAAAGTGAAGCTGCCCCCAAGCATGGAGGCGCTGAAACCGATCCTGATTATTCCGCTGCTCTCAAGCCTGATCGTTGGCCTGGCAATGATTTACCTGATTGGTAAACCGGTAGCCGGTATTCTGGCGGGCCTGACCCACTGGCTGCAAACCATGGGCACGGCAAACGCGGTACTGCTTGGCGCAATCCTTGGCGGCATGATGTGTACCGACATGGGGGGCCCGGTGAACAAAGCGGCATATGCGTTTGGCGTCGGTCTGCTCAGTACGCAAACCTATGCTCCGATGGCCGCGATTATGGCCGCAGGCATGGTGCCACCGCTGGCGCTCGGCCTGGCAACGATTGTTGCGCGCAATAAGTTCGATAAAGCGCAGCGCGAAGGCGGGAAAGCGGCGCTGGTACTCGGCCTGTGCTTCATCACCGAAGGGGCAATTCCGTTCGCGGCCCGTGACCCGATGCGCGTTCTGCCATGCTGCATCGTTGGCGGCGCGGTGACCGGCGCTATCTCAATGGCAATTGGTGCGAAGCTGATGGCACCGCACGGCGGTCTGTTTGTTCTGCTGATCCCTGGCGCAATCACGCCGGTGCTGGGTTACCTGATGGCGATTGTCGCCGGTACGCTGGTGGCGGGACTCTCTTACGCGGTGCTGAAGCGCCCGGAAGCTGAGGTGGTAGCGAAAGCTGCCTGATGGCGCTTTGCTTATCAGGCCTACAGGAACGGCTGGTTTTGTAGGCCGGATAAGGCGTCTCGCCGCCATCCGGCAAAAGTGAGTAAGCAAAGGGTCGACACGGTCGGCCCTTTTTGTCTTTATGCCGCGACTTCAGCGGTCTGCTGCGCCTTCAGCCAGGCAATCTCTTCGGCCCAGATATCCGGGTTTACGGTTTCCAGAATCAGCGGAATGCCGTCGAAGCGGCTGTCCTGCATGATCCAGCGGAAGCAGTCGTGGCCGATATTACCTTCGCCGAGGCTGTGGTGGCGGTCGACGCGGCTGCCAAAGGTGCTTTTCGCATCGTTAAGGTGCATACCGCGCAGGTACTGGAATCCGACGATACGTTCAAAATCCTCGAAGGTTTTCTCGCAGGCTTCTGCAGTGCGCAAATCGTAGCCCGCTGCAAAAGCGTGGCAGGTATCGATGCACACGCCGACGCGGGATTTGTCTTCCACGCCATCAATAATGGCGGCGAGGTGTTCAAACTCAAAGCCGAGGTTGCTGCCCTGACCGGCGGTATTTTCAATCACCGCCACCACGCCTTCGGTTTGCGACAGCGTAATGTTAATGGATTCCGCGATGCGCGCCAGGCAGTCGTCTACCGCAATCTGCATCAGGTGGCTGCCCGGGTGGAAGTTCAGCAGGGAAAGGCCGAGCTGCTCGCAGCGCTGCACTTCATCGAGGAAGGCTTCGCGGGATTTTTCCAGCGCGTCAGCCACCGGGTGGCCGAGGTTAATCAGGTAGCTGTCGTGCGGCAGGATTTGCGCGGAGGTAAAGTTGTATTTTTCGCAGGCGGCTTTGAAATCGTCAATGACGTCGCTGGTCAGCGGAGCCGCGCGCCACTGGCGCTGGTTTTTAGTGAACAGGGCAAATGCGGTGGCTTCAAGCTCTGCGGCGCGAATGGCAGCATTGGCAACACCGCCGGAGGCGCTGACGTGTGCTCCGATATATTTCATAGAAAACTCCTGTTAAACCCGCCGGTGGGGGAAGTGCATAGCAAGTGCTAATGATAGCGGGTTAACAGGAGTGTGATACAGCGCTTTATGCCATCAGGGCATGAACCGCCACGTTAATCATACCGCCGCCGACAATCAGCCAGCCGAACAGCACCAGCGCCATCAAGAGCGGTTTTGCTCCGGCTTTTTTCAGCGCGCTAACGTGGGTGGTAAGGCCAAGTGCCGCCATCGCCATTGCCAGCAGAACGGTGTCGAGCGTGACCAGCATGTCGACTACGGCCTTCGGCAGCAGGTGGAAGCTGTTGAAAATCGCCACCACGATAAACAGGATCGCGAACCACGGAATGGTGATTTTACTTTTCTCGCCGTTTTTAGCCGGGGAGAGTTGTTTCACGCGCGCCGCCAGAATCAGCAGGAACGGCGCGAGCATCATCACGCGAAGCATTTTGGCGATCACCGCAGCGTTTTCTGCATCCGGGCTGATGGCATGGCCCGCCGCCACAACCTGCGCGACTTCATGGATGGTCGAGCCCATGTAAATGCCATAGGTTTCCGGGCTGAACCAATGTGCAAGCACCGGGTACATCGCGGGGTAGAGGAAAATACCAATGGTGCCGAAAATGACCACGGTGGCGACCGCGACCGTCACTTTGCTGGATTCCGCTTTCAGGACGGGTTCCGTCGCCAGCACCGCCGCCGCGCCGCAGATGCTGCTGCCCGCGCCAATCAGCCAGCTGGTGTGCTTGTCCAGGCCAAATACTTTCTGTCCAAGGAAAGACGCCAGGACAAAGGTGCTGGTGAGCGTCAGTACGTCGATGGCGATGCCGCTGAAGCCAACGTCAGCAATTTGCGAAAACGTCAGGCGGAAGCCATAAAGAATGATACCCAGACGCAGCAGGTGCTGCTTGGCGAACAGGACGCCGCCGTCGCAGCGCTGCCAGATTTTTGGGTAAACCGTATTGCCAATTACCATGCCGAGCAGGATAGCCATTGTCAGTGCGCTAAAGCCCGCGCCAGCGATTGCCGGGATGCTGCCGGTCCACAGCGCCGCGCCGGTAATCAGTGCGGTCAGAGCCAGGCCAGGAACAAAATGCCTAATCGGATGGCGGCGTGGGGTGAGAGTGAGTGCTGTCATAACCTTCTCCTTTATCTGGGCAAAAGGTTACGTCGCGCTGGTTTAAAAATAAAATTGATTATATATTTATAATTAATCTGAATAAGTGGTAAGTGAGCGTCCAATATGCACATCACCCTACGCCAGCTGGAAGTGTTTGCTGAAGTGCTGAAAAGCGGGTCAACAACGCAGGCTTCTCAAATGCTGTCGCTTTCGCAGTCAGCGGTCAGCGCCGCGTTAACCGATCTGGAGGGCCAGCTTGGTGTACAGCTTTTCGACCGGGTCGGCAAACGACTGGTGGTCAACGAACACGGCCGTCTGCTGTATCCGCGTGCGCTGGCAACGCTTGAGCAGGCGACCGAAATCGAGCAGCTGTTCCGCGAAGACAATGGCGCTATCCGGGTGTTCGCCAGCAGCACTATCGGCAACTATATCCTGCCGGAAATTATCGCCCGCTATCGTCGTGATTTCCCGGCGCTGCCGCTGGAGCTTAGCGTCGGCAACAGTCAGGACGTCATCAATGCCGTCAGTGATTATCGCGTGGATATCGGCCTTATTGAAGGGCCGTGTCACGCAGCAGAAATCATTGCCGAGCCCTGGCTGGAAGATGAGCTGGTGGTATTTGCCGCCCCGGGTTCGCCGCTGCTGAACGAAAAGGTGACGCTGGCAAGGCTTGCTGAAGCGCCGTGGATCCTGCGCGAACATGGTTCCGGCACGCGTGAAATTGTTGATTATCTCTTGCTTTCACATCTCCCAGAGTTTCACCTTGGCATGGAGCTTGGCAACTCAGAAGCCATCAAACACGCGGTGCGTCATGGGCTTGGCATCAGCTGCCTGTCGCGGCGGGTCATTGCAGAGCAGCTCGACAGCGGCACGCTGGTTGAAGTGCCGATCCCGCTTCCTCATCTGACGCGAAAGCTGTGGCGCATTCACCATCGCCAAAAACACCTCTCTAACGCATTGCAGCGTTTCTTACGCTACTGCGATGTCTGAGGCGCTGGCGAAGCGACGTGATAAGGGCTTTACTTATAATTTGCGTCTCATCATGAAGCTCTCTTATAAGTGCGCATTTCAACCGGAAGGATCCCCTTTCGTCTGCTACAATCGCGCCTCATTTTTTGGAAGGACAGCATTTTCCCATGGTTTCTGAAACTAAAACCACAGAAGCGCCCGCGCTACGCCGCGAACTCAAGGCGCGTCACCTGACGATGATCGCCATTGGTGGCTCCATCGGTACAGGGCTATTCGTTGCCTCCGGGGCAACCATTTCGCAGGCGGGTCCTGGCGGCGCGCTGCTTTCTTATATTTTGATTGGCCTGATGGTGTACTTCCTGATGACAAGCCTCGGCGAACTGGCGGCCTATATGCCGGTGTCAGGCTCGTTTGCCACTTACGGTCAGAACTATGTAGAAGAAGGCTTTGGCTTCGCGCTGGGCTGGAACTACTGGTACAACTGGGCGGTGACCATCGCCGTTGACCTCGTGGCCGCCCAGCTGGTGATGAACTACTGGTTCCCGGAAACGCCGGGCTGGATCTGGAGCGCGCTGTTCCTCGGCATCATGTTCCTGCTGAACTGGATCTCCGTGAAAGGCTTTGGTGAAGCCGAATATTGGTTCTCGCTGATCAAAGTGACCACCGTCGTTATCTTTATCATCGTCGGCGTCATGATGATCGTCGGCATCTTCAAAGGTGCACAGCCGGTCGGCTGGAGCAACTGGACAACCGGCGACGCACCATTTGCCGGGGGCTTTGCGGCGATGATTGGCGTGGCGATGATTGTCGGCTTCTCCTTCCAGGGAACCGAGCTTATCGGTATCGCGGCGGGTGAATCTGAAGATCCTGAGAAGAACATTCCGCGCGCGGTGCGTCAGGTGTTCTGGCGTATCCTGCTGTTCTATGTGTTCGCCATCCTGATTATCAGCCTGATCATTCCTTATACCGATCCGAGCCTGCTGCGTAACGACGTGAAGGATATCTCCGTCAGCCCATTCACGCTGGTGTTCCAGCACGCGGGTCTGCTGTCGGCGGCGGCGGTGATGAACGCCGTTATCCTGACGGCGGTGCTGTCGGCGGGTAACTCCGGGATGTATGCGTCCACGCGTATGCTTTACACCCTGGCCTGCGACGGCAAAGCGCCGCGTATTTTTGCGAAGCTTTCCCGAGGCGGTGTACCGCGTAACGCACTGTATGCGACCACGGTGATTGCGGCGCTCTGTTTCCTGACCTCCATGTTCGGCAACCAGACCGTTTACCTGTGGCTGCTGAACACCTCCGGGATGACGGGCTTTATCGCGTGGCTCGGTATTGCCATCAGCCATTACCGTTTCCGTCGCGGCTATGTGATGCAGGGGAATGACATCAACAACCTGCCGTACCGTTCGGGCTTCTTCCCGCTGGGGCCAATCTTCGCGTTCGTGCTGTGCCTGATTATCACGCTCGGCCAGAACTACGAAGCGTTCCTCAAAGACACCATCGACTGGGGCGGCGTGGCGGCGACCTACATCGGCATCCCGCTGTTCCTGGTTATCTGGTTCGGCTACAAGCTGGCGAAGGGCACCCATTTCGTTCGTTACAGCGAAATGCACTTCCCGGAGCGCTTTAAGAAGTAATTAACTTAAAGCAGTCTGAAAACCCTCCCATGCGGAGGGTTTTTTTATGCCCGGGCAATAGCTTCTGGACATAATTGCTCACAATTTAATTGATAATTGTTATCATTCTCTTTATCATCTTGGCACTTTCAGGATGAAGCCACTCTCCCGCATCTTGTCCGGGGACGCCAACGGACCAGGGTGACCAGCCACATCTCTCATATTGCTCTTTTTTACGCTCGCCTCGACTGGCGGGGGTTTTGTGGTTGTTTCACCTCATGGAGAATGGAAATGTTCAGATTGAATCCTCTTGTCCGGAGCGGATTATGCGCTTCTGCATTCACGCTGGCGCTGCCGGTTATGGCCGCCAGCGATGACGAAACGCTGGTGGTGACCGCCGCCGCAACGGAGCAGAGCGTCAAGGACGCCCCGGCAAGCATCAGCGTGATCACGCAGCAGGACCTTCAGCGCCGTCCGGTGCAGAATCTGAAAGACGTTTTACAGGATGTTCCGGGCGTGCAGCTCACCAACGAAGGCGACAACCGCAAAGGCGTCAGCCTGCGCGGGCTCGACAGCAGCTATACGCTCATTCTGGTGGACGGCAAGCGCGTGAACTCCCGCAACGCCGTGTTCCGCCACAATGATTTTGATCTCAACTGGATCCCGGTGGATGCCATCGAGCGTATCGAAGTCGTTCGCGGGCCGATGTCGTCGCTTTACGGATCGGATGCCCTTGGCGGTGTGGTGAACATCATCACCAAAAAAATCGGCCAGAAGTGGCACGGCACGCTCACCGCCGATACCACGATTCAGGAACATCGCGACCGTGGTGATACCTGGAACGGCCAGTTCTTTACCAGCGGCCCGCTGATTGATGGTGTGCTGGGCATGAAGGCCTACGGCAATCTCTCGAAACGCGAGAAAGACGAGCAGCAAAAATCAGCGACCTCCAGCACCGGTGAATCACCGCGCATTGAGGGCTACACCAGCCGCGATGGCAACGTCGAATTTGCCTGGACACCGAACGATAATCACGATTTCACCGCAGGCTACGGTTTCGACCGCCAGGACCGCGATTCCGACTCGCTCGATAAAAACCGCCTTGAGCGTCAGAACTACTCGCTGAGCCACAATGGCCGCTGGGATATGGGCAACAGCGAGCTGAAGTTCTACGGCGAGAAAGTGGATAACAAAAATCCGGGACAGGCGGGCGTAATCACCTCTGAAAGCAACTCCATCGACGGCAAATACGTGCTGCCTCTGAGTCCCATCAATCAGCTGCTGACCGTTGGCGGCGAGTGGCGCCACGACAAGCTGAACGATCCGGTGAATTTGCAGGGCAGCGGTAACACTTCTGCCAGCCAGTACGCGCTGTTTATTGAAGACGAATGGCGGATTTTCGAGCCGCTGGCGTTGACCACCGGCGTACGTATGGACGACCACGAAACCTACGGCGATCACTGGAGCCCGCGTGCGTATCTGGTTTATACCGCGACCGATACCATCACCGTGAAGGGCGGCTGGGCCAACGCTTTTAAAGCGCCTTCACTACTGCAGCTTAGCCCGGACTGGACAACCGGTTCCTGCCGCGGAGCCTGTGAAATCGTCGGTAGCCCGGACCTGAAGCCGGAAACCAGTGAAAGTTACGAGCTTGGCCTCTATTACGCCGGGGAAGAGGGCTGGCTGGAAGGGGTGCAGGGCAGCATCACGACCTTCCAGAATAACGTGGACGATCGCATCAGCATCAGCCGTACCGGTAATGTGGATCAGGCGAAAGATTACCCGAACTACGTAGGGCTGAACGCCGATGGCGAACCGATTTTCCGTTACTACAACGTCAATAAAGCGCGTATTCGCGGCGTGGAAACGGAGCTGAAAGTGCCGTTGGCGGAAGACTGGAAAGTGACGCTGAACTACACCTATAACGATGGGCGTGACCTCAGCAACGGCGGCGACAAACCGCTGTCAGAGCTGCCGTTCCACACCGCCAACGGCGTCGTGGACTGGCAGGCAACACAGGACTGGTCCTTCTACGTGCAGGCAAACTACTCAGGTGAGAAACGGGCGATGACGAACGGTGGGGCAACGCCTGGCGGGTACGTTATCTGGAACACCGGCGGCGCATGGCAGGCGACGAAAAACGTCAAACTGCGTGCGGGCGTGATGAACCTGATGGATAAAGATCTGAGCCGCGACGACTACAGCTACAACGAAGATGGACGCCGTTACTTTATGGCGTTGGATTACCGTTTCTGATGGTTTGAAAGGCTCGCGGAAACTGTAGCCCCGGTAAGCATAGTGTAGCGCCGCCGGGGAAATTGCCGGGCGGCGCTGCGTTTGCCCGGCCTACGGTTTATCCGCTGGGGCGCTACTTCAACAAATGCTGCGCATGGAAGCGCAGATGATCTTCGATAAAGGACGCGATAAACCAGTAGCTGTGATCGAACCCTGACTGAATGCGCAGCGTCAGCGGCCATTCGCTCTGGCGCGCGGCTTCGGCCAGTACGGCTGGCTGCAGCTGGTCGGCCAGAAACTGGTCGCTGTCACCCTGATCGATAAGCGTTGGAATAGCGCTTTTCGCGTCGCTTTTCAGCATCAGCGCGCAGCTGTCCCATTCTGCCCATTTCGTTTTGTCCTCTCCGAGATACACGCTGAACGCTTTTTGTCCCCATGGCACGCGGGTCGGGTTCACGATAGGTGCAAAGGCTGACACGCTGCTGTACCTGCCCGGATTTTTCAGCGCCAGAATCAGCGCACCGTGACCGCCCATTGAATGGCCGGAAATCGCACAGCGCTCCGCCACGCTGAACTGTGACTGAATCAGCGCGGGTAGCTCGTCACGCAGATAATCATACATGCGGTAGTGTATAGCCCACGGTGCCTGGGTTGCATTGAGATAAAACCCGGCGCCCTTGCCAAGATCGTAATTATCGTCATCGGCGACGTCATCGCCCCGGGGGCTGGTGTCGGGCATCACTAACACGATGCCGAGCTCAGCGGCGACACGCTGCGCTCCGGCTTTGGTGGCGAAATTTTCATCGGTGCAGGTCAGGCCGGAAAGCCAGTAAAGTACCGGTGGTGGTGTGGATTCGCGCGGTGGCGGCAGAAAAATGCTGAACGTCATCGCGCAGTTCAGCGTGGTGGAGTCGTGCCGCCAGCGTTGCTGCCAGCCTTCAAAACAGCGGTGCTCTTCGAGCAGTTCCATGCAGGGCTCCCGGATATGAACTGAAAAAAGGTCTGCTTCATCATACAGATCGTGCGCGCGAATGCGTAACTTTCACTTCCGCACAAAGACGACATGTTGCATCATAAAAGCAACTTTACATTAACATATGGATTGAACATGGCGCTACGTACCGCGCTGAGCGGCTTTATTATGCTGGTGGTGGCGATGGGAATAGGGCGTTTTGCCTTTACGCCACAGGTGCCGCTGATGATCGCCGACGGACAGCTGACGCTGACCAGCGCCGGACTGGTGGCAGCGATGAACTACCTTGGCTATTTACTTGGCGCCTGGGATGCGATGCGTGCGCATCGAGGCGTGGAAGGGCGCCTGTATGCCGGGATTCTCGGCGCTGTCTTACTGACGTTTCTCTCTGCATGGGTGGATAACGCCTGGCTACACGGCGTGCTGAGGCTGGTCATTGGCGCGATGAGCGGTTGGGCAATGGTGCTGACGGCTGCCTGGACAAATGAACGTCTGGCCCATGCCGGGAAACCGGGGCTCAGCGCTGCGGTGTTCGCCGGGCCGGGGGCGGGGATTGCTCTGAGCGGGCTGCTGGCGGTCTGGATCCATTCGCGGCATCTGAGTGCAGCGGAAGGCTGGTTGCTCTATGGCCTGCTGGCGTTAATCCTGATCGCATTTGTGTCCCGCTGGTTGCCGAAGCCTGGCGATTTTCAGCGGCCGGGCGGGCAGCCTGAGCCTTTACGGCTGACGTCGAATCTGAAGCGGCTGGTCTGGAGCTACAGCCTGGCAGGCTTCGGCTATATTCTTCCGGCGACGTTTTTATCGCAAATGGCGGCGGCACGCTTTCCAGGAAGCCTGTTTGCGCAGTTCCTATGGCCGGTATTTGGCGCAGCGGCGGTGGTCGGCATTGGGCTAAGTATTTTGCTACGCGGCGTGGGCCATAGCTATCAGCGGCTGGCGATTGTGCTGTGGCTTCAGGGCGCAGGCGTGCTTGCCGCCTGGCTGGTGCCGGGCATGAGTGGGCTGGTCATCGGAGCGCTGCTGGTTGGCGGTGGCTTTCTCTGTGCGGTTCAGCTTTCGTTACTGTATGGGCGAGAACTTGCGCCACAGCACACCCGGTATATGGCTGGTTTACTGACTACGGGCTACGCTGTCGGGCAGCTCATCGGGCCGATGACTTCCGCACTCTCCACCTGGCTGACGCAGCGTCTGGAACCGGCACTTGGCGTGGCGGCTATCGCGCTGCTGATCGGCGGGGCGCTGGTCTGGCGACCCGGTACGAAAGGTTAAGCCAATTTCAATAATTATCGCTGTGAATACTGGATTCTGTGCGCGGCCTCACGCACAATGAGTGTTCACTTTGCCCCCAGACGCAAAGGTCGCCACACCTGCAGGAGAAAAAGAATGCCATCACTGAGTAAAGAAGCCGCTCTGGTTCATGAGGCGCTGCTGGCGCGTGGACTGGAAACCCCACTGCGTCCGCCCGTTGAGATGGACAATGAGTCGCGCAAGCGTCTGATTGCCGAGCATATGACCGAAATTATGCAGCTGCTCAATCTCGACCTCAGCGATGACAGCCTGATGGAAACGCCGCATCGCATCGCAAAAATGTACGTCGATGAAATTTTCTCCGGCCTCGATTACGCCAATTTCCCAAAAATCACCGTCATTGAGAATAAAATGAAGGTGGATGAAATGGTGACCGTGCGCGATATCTCGATGACCAGCACCTGCGAGCATCACTTTGTGACCATCGACGGCAAAGCCACCGTGGCCTATATCCCGAAAGACACGGTGATTGGTCTGTCAAAAATCAACCGCATCGTGCAGTTCTTCGCCCAGCGTCCGCAGGTTCAGGAACGTCTCACTCAGCAGATCCTGACGGCGTTACAGACTCTGCTCGGCACGAATAACGTGGCGGTGTCCATTGATGCGGTGCATTACTGCGTGAAGGCGCGCGGCGTGCGTGACGCAACCAGCGCCACCACCACCACATCACTCGGTGGCCTGTTTAAGTCCAGCCAGAACACTCGCCAGGAGTTTCTGCGCGCCGTTCGTCACCACAACTGATTGATTAAGCAGGTATCCGATGGAGCGTAACGTCACGCTGGATTTTGTTCGCGGCGTTGCCATTCTTGGGATCCTGCTTCTTAATATCTCCGCCTTTGGTCTGCCGAAGGCGGCTTACCTCAACCCCGCCTGGTATGGCGCTATTACCCGCAGCGATGCCTGGACATGGGCCGTTCTTGACCTCTTTGCGCAGGTTAAATTCCTTACGCTATTTGCTTTGCTGTTTGGTGCGGGTCTGCAACTTTTACTTCCTCGTGGTAAGCGCTGGATCCAGTCCCGACTCACGCTGCTGGCGCTGCTCGGCTTTGCCCATGGTCTGCTTTTCTGGGATGGCGATATTCTGCTGGCTTATGCGCTGGTGGGGCTGGTGTGCTGGCGCATGGTGCGCGAAGCGCAGAGTGTGAAATCCATGTTCAATACCGGCGTGGTGCTTTATCTCATAGGTATTGCGGTACTGGTGCTGCTGGGTCTGATCTCCGGCGATGCGCCAAACCGTTCGTGGGTGCCGGGACCGGCGAACCTGCAATATGAACAATACTGGAAGCTGAAAGGCGGCGTTGAGGCCATCAGCAATCGTGCCGATATGCTTTCCGACAGCCTGCTGGCGCTGGGGGCGCAGTACGGCTGGCAGCTGGCGGGGATGATGCTGATGGGTGCGGCACTGATGCGCAGCGGCTGGCTGAAGGGCCAGTTTAGCCTGTCACATTACCGTCGCGTCGGCGGGCTGCTCATTGCCATTGGCATCCTGATTAACTTACCGGCAATTATTGCACAGTGGCATTTTGCCTGGTCATATCGCTGGTGTGCGTTTCTGTTACAGGCCCCGCGCGAGTTGAGCGCTCCGTTTCAGACCATCGGCTACGCTGCGCTGGCGTACGGCTTCTGGCCGCAAATCTGTGCTTCCCGTCTGGTTGGGGCGATTACCTGTGTGGGGCGCATGGCGCTTTCCAACTATCTGCTGCAAACGCTTATCTGCACCACGCTGTTCTACCGCTTTGATCTGTTTATGAAATTCGACCGGCTCGCGCTGCTTGCTTTCGTGCCTGTCATCTGGCTGGTCAATCTCTTCTTCTCCGTTATCTGGCTGCGTTATCACCGCCAGGGACCCGTGGAGTGGCTGTGGCGTCAGTTGACCGCACGGGCCGCAGGGGTATCTATTTCAAAAACATCCAGATAACGATCTGGATCACAATCATTAACAAAACGGATGTAACCGTTTCCATCAGTGTGACCTTCTTCACGTAGTCCTTGCCGCGTCGCTGCGAGAATAGCCACCTTGCTCAACACAGGGGGTGACCGTGAGTCGCTGCCATTTTCAACAGGACGGTGGTTATGATCACCATTCGTGATGTGGCCCGCCATGCGGGCGTTTCCGTCGCGACCATTTCCCGCGTGCTCAATAACAGCCCGCTCGTCAGTCCTGAAACGCGCGAACTGGTGATGAAAGCCGTCACGGAGCTGGGCTACCGGCCCAATGCTAACGCCCAGGCGCTGGCGACCCAGGTCAGCGATACCATCGGCGTGGTGGTGATGGACGTATCGGATGCGTTTTTTGGTGCGCTGGTGAAAGCCGTCGATACCGTGGCCCAGCAGTGTCAGAAAAACGTGCTGATTGGCAACAGCTATCATGAAGCAGAAAAAGAGCGTAACGCCATTGAAGTGCTGATTCGCCAGCGCTGTAACGCGCTGATAGTGCACTCCAAAGCCCTGAGCAACGCGGAGCTTGGCGAATTTATGGATCAG
Organism: Scandinavium sp. UTDF21-P1B; assembly: GCF_040750395.1. NCBI lineage: Bacteria > Pseudomonadati > Pseudomonadota > Gammaproteobacteria > Enterobacterales > Enterobacteriaceae > Scandinavium > Scandinavium sp. UTDF21-P1B. The sequence goes on along the minus strand of NZ_JBFLVD010000017.1, from coordinate 28,444 downwards.
ATCCCCGGTATGGTGCTGATCAATCGGATCGTACCGGGCTATGAGTATCGCTGCGTGGGGCTTGATAACGTCAGCGGGGCAATGATGGCCACGCGCATGCTGCTTAATCAGGGCCACACGCGGGTCGGCTACCTGGCGTCGAGTCATCACATTGAAGATAACCAGATGCGTCAGGAAGGCTGGCTGCGGGCGATGAGCGAGCAGGGCATTGCCGCACCTGAAGCCTGGATCGGCACCGGCACGCCAGATTTACAGGGCGGAGAAGCGGCGATGGTGGAGCTGCTCGGGCGCAATCAGGGCCTGACGGCGGTGTTCGCCTATAACGACAACATGGCAGCCGGCGCGTTGACCACGCTGAAGGACAACGGCATTGCGGTGCCGCTGCATCTGTCATTGATTGGTTTTGATGATATTCCCATCGCCCGTTACACCGATCCGCAATTGACCACCGTGCGCTATCCGATCGTTTCCATGGCGAAACTGGCAACGGAGCTGGCGCTGATGGGCGCGGCGGGGAAGCTGGACAGGGCGGCAACTCACTGTTTTATGCCAACGTTAGTGCGTCGTCATTCGGTGGCGCTAAAGCAATCTGTGGGGTCGATCACTAACTTATAACGTGCAGCGATGTAACCGCTTTCAATTTGTGAGTAAATTCACAGTATCTTAACATTCGCCTGTCTATGATGTCAGCGTTTGTAAGGCTGAAACGCTATGTAACGGTGATTAATCGGTTTTTATATAGCAACAGAGCGCTAAACAATCAATTAAACGCACGTCTGGAGCGTTACTGAACACGGAAGATGGTTTTGGATAAATTTAACTTCGGCGGTCAGTAACAATTTCATAACGTTGTGCCTGCCGATAATAAGCTACCCTGCATAAAAATAACCGGAGATACCATGAATAAGAAGGTGTTAACCCTGTCCGCTGTGATGTCTTGCATGTTGTTCGGTGCCGCTGCTCATGCAGCAGATACCCGTATTGGCGTCACCATCTACAAATACGACGATAACTTCATGTCTGTGGTGCGCAAGGCTATCGAGAAAGACGGCAAAGCAGCCCCGGATGTTCAGCTGCTGATGAACGACTCGCAGAACGACCAGTCAAAACAGAACGACCAGATTGACGTCCTGTTGGCGAAAGGCGTGAAAGCGCTGGCGATCAACCTTGTTGACCCGGCTGCGGCAGGCACCGTTATCGAAAAAGCACGTGGTCAGAATGTGCCGGTGGTGTTCTTCAACAAAGAGCCGTCCCGCAAAGCGCTGGACAGCTACGACAAAGCCTTCTACGTCGGCACCGACTCTAAAGAGTCCGGCGTGATTCAGGGCGACCTGATTGCTAAACACTGGGCGGCTAACCCGTCATGGGACCTGAATAAAGACGGTCAGATCCAATTCGTGCTGCTGAAAGGCGAGCCGGGTCACCCGGATGCGGAAGCGCGTACCACCTACGTTATCAAAGAGCTGAACGAGAAGGGCCTGAAAACCCAGCAGCTGCAGCTGGATACCGCGATGTGGGATACCGCTCAGGCGAAAGACAAAATGGACGCGTGGCTGTCTGGCCCGAACGCCAACAAAATTGAAGTCGTTATTGCGAACAACGATGCGATGGCAATGGGTGCAGTAGAAGCGCTGAAAGCGCACAACAAATCCAGCATTCCTGTGTTTGGTGTAGATGCCCTGCCTGAAGCGCTGGCGCTGGTGAAATCTGGTGCAATGGCCGGTACCGTGCTGAACGATGCAAACAACCAGGCGAAAGCCACCTTCGATCTGGCGAAAAACCTGGCGGAAGGCAAAGAAGCGGCCGCTGGTACCAACTGGAAAATCGACAACAAAATTGTTCGCGTACCTTACGTTGGTGTGGATAAAGACAATCTGGACCAGTTCATCGGTAAGTAATATTTAATTTCGCAGTCTTTGAAATATCTCCCGTGCTGGATGGTCAGCACGGGAAAACATTCGCGCAGCCAGGGTTAACTATGGTCAGCAATAAAACAGAATCGTCAGGCGAATACTTGTTGGAAATGAGCGGTATCAACAAGTCATTTCCCGGCGTTAAAGCGCTCGATAATGTTAATTTGAAAGTCCGTCCTCACTCTATTCATGCTTTAATGGGGGAGAACGGCGCGGGCAAATCAACATTATTAAAATGTTTGTTTGGGATCTACCAAAAAGATTCCGGTAGCATTATTTTTCAGGGTAAAGAGATCGATTTCCACTCCGCCAAAGAAGCACTGGAAAACGGTATTTCGATGGTACACCAGGAGTTAAACCTGGTTCTCCAGCGTTCAGTTATGGATAACATGTGGCTCGGCCGTTATCCGAACAAAGGTATGTTTGTCGATCAGGACAAAATGTACCGTGATACCAAAGCGATTTTCGACGAGCTGGATATTGATATCGATCCGCGCGCCCGCGTGGGAACATTATCCGTCTCGCAAATGCAGATGATTGAAATTGCGAAAGCATTCTCCTATGACGCCAAAATCGTCATTATGGATGAACCGACTTCTTCCTTAACGGAAAAAGAGGTCAATCACCTGTTTAAAATTATCCGTAAGCTGAAAGAGCGTGGCTGCGGCATTGTGTATATCTCGCACAAAATGGAAGAGATCTTCCAGCTGTGTGATGAAATCACCGTTCTGCGCGACGGGCAGTGGATTGCCACTCAGCCGCTGGAAGGGCTGGATATGGACAAGATCATCGCCATGATGGTAGGCCGTTCATTGACTCAGCGCTTCCCGGAAAAACACAACACGCCGGGTGAAACCATTCTCGAAGTGCGTAACCTGACCTCGCTGCGACAGCCTTCGATTCGTGACGTTTCGTTTGACCTGCGCAAAGGGGAAATCCTCGGCATCGCCGGGCTGGTTGGCGCGAAGCGTACCGACATCGTGGAAACGCTGTTCGGCATTCGTGAGAAATCTGGCGGCACGATTATGCTGCACGGCAAAAAGATTAATAACCACAGCGCCAACGAAGCCATCAACCACGGCTTTGCGCTGGTGACGGAAGAGCGCCGCTCCACCGGGATCTACGCCTATCTGGATATCGGCTTTAACTCGCTGATTTCCAATATTAAGAAATATAAAGGTAAAGTCGGTCTGCTGGATAATTCCCGGATGAAGAGTGATACCCAGTGGGTCATTGACTCAATGCGTGTAAAAACGCCGGGACATCACACGCAAATTGGTTCGCTGTCAGGCGGTAACCAACAAAAAGTCATTATTGGACGCTGGTTATTAACCCAGCCGGAAATTTTAATGCTTGATGAACCGACGCGCGGGATCGACGTTGGCGCCAAGTTTGAAATTTATCAGCTGATTGCGGAGCTGGCGAAAAAAGAGAAGGGGATCATTATTATCTCTTCTGAAATGCCTGAGCTGCTGGGTATTACCGACCGTATTCTGGTGATGAGTAACGGCCAGGTCGCCGGGATCGTTGACACTAAAACTACCACGCAGAACGAAATTTTACGTCTTGCGTCTTTGCACCTTTAAGATCAGGGGCTCCTCATGAGTGCGTTAAATAAAAAAAGCTTTCTCACTTATCTGAAAGAGGGCGGTATTTACGTCGTTCTTTTAGTCTTACTGGCCATTATTATTTTCCAGGACCCCACGTTCTTAAGTCTGCTGAACCTGAGTAATATCCTGACCCAGTCTTCCGTGCGTATTATTATCGCTCTCGGAGTGGCGGGTTTAATCGTAACGCAGGGTACCGACCTGTCTGCTGGCCGCCAGGTTGGTCTGGCTGCGGTTATCGCTGCAACCCTGCTACAGTCCGTCGATAACGCCAACAAGGTGTTCCCGGACCTGGCGACCATGCCAATTCCGCTGGTGCTGCTGATTGTCTGCGCTATCGGCGCGGTGATTGGTCTGGTGAACGGGATTATCATTGCTTACCTGAACGTGACGCCGTTTATTACCACGCTGGGTACGATGATCATCGTGTATGGCATCAACTCCCTCTATTACGATTTCGTGGGGGCGTCTCCGGTATCCGGTTTTGATTCGCACTTCTCGACGTTTACCCAAGGGTTTATTGCGCTCGGCAGCTTCCGTCTCTCGTACATCACGTTCTATGCGCTGATTGCCACGATTTTCGTCTGGATCCTGTGGAACAAGACTCGCTTCGGTAAAAACATCTTCGCTATCGGCGGTAACCCGGAAGCGGCACGCGTTTCAGGCGTCAACGTTGCCCTGAACCTGCTGATGATCTATGCGCTGTCCGGCGTGTTCTATGCCTTCGGCGGGATGCTGGAAGCCGGCCGTATCGGCTCGGCGACCAACAACCTCGGGTTTATGTACGAGCTGGATGCGATTGCAGCCTGCGTGGTGGGCGGTGTGTCGTTTAGCGGCGGGGTCGGTACCGTTATCGGCGTGGTGACGGGTGTTATCATCTTCACCGTCATCAACTACGGTCTGACGTATATCGGCGTGAACCCTTACTGGCAGTATATTATCAAGGGTGCGATCATCATCTTCGCCGTTGCGCTGGATTCCCTCAAATACGCGCGTAAAAAATAAGCTTTCTGTTTCATCCAAACCCGGCAGCGGAGTATCGTTGCCGGTTTTTTTATTTCCGCTCCCGCACTCTTATTCTTCAGCTTTCCGGATATCCCCAATCACAGCTGCATAATAGTGTTGTTCATCCTCTTTACTGCGCCTGAAATGCTGACCGAACGCCTTCCCGACGGTGACACCAACGCTCTCCAGCAGCGCAATTTTGGCGACGGTGGCCTTATCGTCCGCAAAGCAGGCGGGAAGGTAGTAAACAATCTGGTTATTAATCGACACGTTGTTACTTTTCAGCAATCGACAACGTTCGCGCCAGGTTAATAGCCACCAGAGATCGATTTCAACGAAATCCAGCGTCAGGCCGACGATATAAACGTTGCGACGGAAAAAGTTATCAATCCAGCTGAACTCATTTTCGGCAGTGGATAAACGGCGGATCAGCGGTTTGAGATCGTTAAACTCTGCTTTCGAATAGCTGCTGCCGGTCGCGGTGTAATTGCGCATGGCCTGTAAATAACCGCTGTAATGCTCGTAACCCAACGTAATGGATTGAGGGACATTAATGGCGCCATGAATATGCCAGATGAGTTTCTCATCAATCTGATGATGACGAAAAATACTGTATTTCTGCTCTTTGATAATACCGTTATTTTTTATTTCAGCGGCATTTACCAGGCAGCTTTCCAGGGTCAGATCGTAGTTGGTGGTCATGATGTTTCGGCAGCTGAGCGCCATCAGTTGCTGATGAATCTCATTTCCGGTAATCGTTTTAATTCTCTCGGCAATAAAGCGTTTGATGCTGTTTTCTGTTCGTTCGCTGTGCCGGGTTTTTAAAATGGTGAAATAGATTTCTTCGTAGGCGAGGGGGAAAGGCTTGTTCTGGGTATCAATTGTGATGCTGTATTTCTGGCTAAGGCTTTGCAGTACATCGGACCATGAATTGCCGTCGGTCAGATTGTTAATGCCATTCCCTACCAACAGCGCATAGTCGCCCATTACTCTTTCCTTTGTTTATCCTGGATTTCCAGCATTTGCTCAGGGGTGACTGCCGGATAACCCTGCGCATCTTCAGGGATTTCGTGCAGGGAAGGAATAGGCACCAGCGGGCCGAGGAAGCGCGGTTCGCGCTTGAACAGATAGAGATCCGCCAGCGCGCCAAAGCGGGCGCCAAACTCACGTACGCGCACGTTCCACATATCTTTCGGGGATGGCACCGCGTAGCACTGCGCCTGAATGCCCATATGCAGGGCGATAAACAGTGCGCGTTCACAATGGAAGCGTTGGGTGATGATGATGAAGTCGTTGGTGTCGAATACCTTGCGGGTGCGCACAATGGAGTCCAGCGTGCGGAAGCCTGCGTAATCGAGCACGATATCCGCCGGATCGACGCCTCCGGCAATCAAATCTTTACGCATCGTCATCGGTTCGTTATAGCTCTGGAGCGCGTTATCGCCGCTCAGCAGCAGGTAGTTGACCTTGCCGCTGTTATAGGCGTTCAGCGCGCCCTGAATGCGGTAGCGATAATACTGATTGATGACGCCGGTGCGGTAATACTTAGCGGTACCGAGTACCACGCCGACCTGACGATAGGGAAGATCCTGCAGCTCATCGTAGATATACGGCGCAGTTTTCCAGCTTATCCAGCGGTCAAGGCCGAGTGCGGTCAACAGCAGCAGGCCGATCAGGACTAACAGGCTGTATAACACGCGCTTTAACATGGACTTGACTCAGTGGTGGAAGAAGATTCACTCAGGCTACTGTACCCGAGGGGCAAGAGCAAGAAACCGCCGTTTAATTGGGGGGATTTTCATCAGTGCGGGCCTGAGCCCGCACGGTAAGATCAACCGAGGAGAACGCGGTCGATATTCTGGCAGCCAAGCGCCTTCAGGGTCGCTACGGTAGCATCCCACTGGATCAGAGGTGCATCCGCACGTTCGGCCAGCACCGCCCGCTGAATATCAGGATAGTCGTAACCGTTGAGGCTGAGCAGATTCAGTGCGCCCTGTAGCGGCGGCAGCGTTGGATTAAAGGCCGCATTTTCGGCATAGCTACCCGCGAAAATTGTGCCGTCGCGTAGCTCCAGCGCGACGCCGGAGGGTGACTGGCTGTACGGAGCATGACAGCGGTTCGCTGCCTGAATGGCGGCACGGGAAAGGGCATCGCCCTCCAGCGGATAGCCGTGATCCTGGGCATCCATCAGCAGGGTTTTGATCTCCAGATCTTTCGGGCCGAAGGCGTCCGGCAGATAGTCTTTCAACGTATGGGGTTCACGGCCCGGCAGATTGATTTGCAGTTCCAGCCCGCTGTTCAGCTCATTCATAAACTGACGACAGTGGCCGCACGGCGTGTAGTTGACGGTGATCGCCTTAAGGGCCTTTTCGCCGCGCAGCCAGGCGTGGCTGATAGCGCTTTGCTCGGCGTGAACGGTTTGCTGCATTGTCGCGCCAATAAATTCCATATTGCCGCCAAAATACCAGATGCCGCTCACGCCGCGCGCGATGGCGCCAACGTTAAAGTGCGAAAGGTCGGCCCGGGCACAGGCGGCGGCTAGCGGCAGCAGGGCAAAAGCCAGCGCGTCTTCGTCCAGTCCCGTGGCTGATTTCAGCTCAGAGACTTGCCCGGCGCTCAGCATGGCGGGGAAATGCGCATCAGCCAGCCATGGGGCGAGGGCCGTTTGCAGTTCCTCACTGAGTTGCGGGAAAGCAGAATGAAAACGTGGGTGCATGGCAATGGCCTCATTACAGGTTAAGGGATGACAGTGTACGGACCTGATAACGGCTAATGTGTGACTTAGATCTGACTTTTTATGCAACTAATGAAAATAGAATGAAGTTCGTGTGATGCGTCGCATTACCCAAACAGCGCCAGAATCACCGGGAACAGGAACGGGGCGAGCAGCGAGGTAATGATCCCGCAGATCACCAGCGCCAGTGAACTGAACGCGCCTTCCTGATAGTCGAGCTCCGCACAGCGCGAGGTACCTAAAGCGTGTGAGGCAGTCCCCATTGCCAGACCACGCGCCGCTTTTGTGTCAATTCGCATCAGGTTCAGCAGCGTGTGACCAAGCACCGCGCCAAGAATACCGACGAAAATCACGCACACGGCGCTGATAGCAGGGATACCGCCGATGCTGCCGCTGACGGCCATCGCAATCGGCGTCGTGACTGATTTCGGCATAACGGAAGCAGCAATTTCAGGCGTTGCTCCCATAAGCAGGGCGACCGCGGTGCCTGTGGTCATTGCCACTACGCTGCCGACAAAGCAGATGGTGATAATAGATTTCCAGCGGGCGCGGATCTGGTGCAGCTGCTCATAGAGTGGATAGGCCAGCGCCACCACCGCAGGCTGCAGCAGGTCGTTGAGAATTTTGCTGCCCTTGAAGTAATGATCGTAGGGAATGCCGGTGAGCAGTAAAAACGGAATGATCACCACCATCGCCACCAGCAGCGGGTTCAGCAGCGGCATCTTGAAGCGGGCTGCAAGACGGCGCGCGGCGAAGAATACGATAAGCGTCAACGGCAGGGACCACCAGATGTAGTGCATCATTTTTGCTCACCTTCTTTCTGACCGACCACCTTGCGTTCACCGTGGGCTATGTGTGAACTCCAGCTGACAACCAGCAGCACTACCAGCGTGCTGACCGCACAGGACACCACCACCGGGCCAAACTGCGCCCGCAGCACATCAAAGTACTGCATCACCCCGACGCCAATCGGCACGAACAGCAGCGCCATGTAGCGAATCAATACGTAGCAGCCGGGATTCACCCACTTCGCCGGCAGGATTTGCAGCGCCAACAGGACAAACAGAATCAGCATGCCGATGATGCTGCCGGGAATAGTGATGGGTAACAGTGATGCGATAAAAATACCGGCGTAGAGACAGGCGTAAATCAGCACGAAGGCCCGCAGATATTGCCAGATAATGTTCAGTGTTTTGCTCATGGTTCTCGCCCTTGATGAAACGCATTCATCATACAATTAAACCATGTAATGTGCTACCGATCACATCATGAATTCTGAGCATACAAAATATTCCGCAATGGCACGTCAGACAAACGACCAAAAAGCGTGAGAAATCTATGGCTTTCAGTGTAGTACATGAGGGGCTTCAAACCGGGCGATAACAACGCTACCATAGCGCCTCTTTTTTCTCCGGATACTGATATGCGTGTTCTGCTGGCGCCGATGGAAGGCGTGCTCGATTCACTGGTTCGTGGCCTGCTCACCGGGGTGAATGATTACGATCTTTGCATCACCGAGTTTCTGCGGGTGGTGGATCAGCTGCTGCCGGTAAAATCCTTCCATCGCCTGTGCCCTGAGTTGCTGAATGAGAGTCGGACAGCGTCCGGCACGCTGGTGCGCGTTCAGCTGCTGGGTCAGCATCCGCAGTGGCTTGCTGAAAACGCCGCCCGCGCGGTGGAGCTGGGCTCCTGGGGCGTCGATCTGAACTGCGGCTGTCCGTCGAAGGTGGTGAACGGCAGCGGCGGCGGCGCAACGCTGCTTAAAGATCCGGATTTAATCTATCGCGGCGCGAAGGCCATGCGTGAGGCCGTGCCCGCGCATTTGCCGGTGACGGTGAAAGTGCGCCTTGGCTGGGACAGCAGCGACCGTCAGTTTGAAATCGCCGATGCCGTGCAGCAGGCTGGCGCTACCGAGCTGGTCGTACATGGGCGCACGAAAGAGGATGGCTACAAGGCCGACAGAATCGACTGGCAGGCTATCGGCGAGATCCGCCGTCGGCTGTCGATCCCGGTGATTGCCAACGGCGAAATCTGGGACTGGCAAAGCGCCCAGGACTGTATGGCCGCGACGGGCTGCGATTCAGTGATGATCGGCCGCGGCGCGCTGAATATTCCCAACCTCAGCCGGGTGGTGAAATACAACGAGCCCCGCATGCCGTGGAACGACGTCACCGAACTGCTGCGCAAATACAGCCGTCTTGAAAAGCAGGGCGACACTGGCCTGTATCATGTGGCCCGCATTAAGCAGTGGCTCGGCTACCTGCGTAAAGAGTACGATGAGGCCACCACGTTGTTCACTACCATTCGCACCTTGCAGGATTCTACGTCCATTGCCGATGCCATTGAGCACTATGCACAACGTCAACCCTGAAAGAGCGTTAGCCTGGTTTATACGCGCTTAAGAGAAAGAGCATTGGACGCTCTTTTTCTTCACCGAGCGCCGGGTTGGCAGCGATCTGCGCTGCATCCGGCCCCCACTCATCAAGCTGCTCAATCACAAACCCGGCGGCAATCAGCGCATTAATCCACGTCGCGAGCTTGCGATGCTGCTTTTTCACGCCGTCGGCAAACCAGTTGCTGAGGCGCTCGCCCTCCTGCTGGTAATTCGCCACCGGCCAGATTTTCTGCCCGTCCTGCTCGAGGAACCAGCCTTGCTTCATCGCGGCGGTGAAAATCGGGTGCTCTGCGGAGAACACCAGCTTGCCGCCTGGCTTCAGCGCCTGAAACAGCACGGAAAACAGGCCGTCGATGTTTTGCAGGTAGTGCAGCGCCAGCGAGCTGTAGGCCAGATCAAGACTTTCAGATTTGAGCGTGAGCGTTTCCAGATCGGCCTGTTGATACGTAATACCCGTCTCCGGCGTCATCTCACGCGCTCTTGCCAGCATCTTTTCTGAGACATCAAGACCGAGCACGTGGGCCGCACCTTGCTGCTGCGCCCAGCGGCAAAACCAACCGTAGCCGCAGCCTAAATCCACGATCTGTTTGCCCTGAGGCGCTGGCAGCATCTGGCGCAGTGCAGGCCATTCAGGCGCGCCATCCAGCCCTTTGACCGAGCGATCGAGTGTTGCGTAACCGGCAAAAAATTGTGGATTATCATAGATGTTTTGCGTCATACCTTCTCCTTAATACGCCGTCACTGGCGCAGCGAGTATACCGGTTAGCGAGCGAGAAATATGGCAGTAATGGATGTCATCGAGCCTTCATTAATTGTGCAAACACTGTGGAGAAGCATGACGGGAGATGTCCAGGGCTTGCGTTTTATCGCGTGCCACGCTTTCCTAAACGTACCCCGCATTTTCATCATAGAATGCGCGTCCTCTACGAAAACAGACACACAACATGAAACGTACTGCTATTGTTGCGGCAATGCTCAGCCTGCCGCTTGCTGCCGTATTGTCCGGCTGCGCGCCGTCGCACGACACGGCCGCGCCTTTAAAACAGCAATTACCGGCTTCACAGATCGATAATGCCCTTCCGTTTGCCCTGCAAAACGGCTGGCCTCAGAGTCAGTGGTGGCTCGATTATCACGACACGCAGCTGAATCAGTTGATGACCAGCGCGCTCAGCAACGCGCCTGATATGCAGGTGGCGCAGCAGCGCGTTAAGCTGGCGGAAGCGCAGGCGAAAATGGCGCAGTCAGAGCTTGGCCCTGAGGTCGATTTTGGCACCAACGTTGAGCGCCAGAAAATGTCCGCCGAGGGCCTGATGGGGCCATTCGCATCCGACGAAGGCGGCAACACTGGCCCGTGGTACACCAACGGCACCATCGGTCTGACCGCAGGTTGGGATCTCGATCTCTGGGGTAAAAACCGGGCGCTGGTCCAGGCCCGCATCGGCACAGTGAAGGCGCGGGCAGCGGAGCTGGCGCAAACGCAACAGGTGCTGGCGAGCAGCGTGGCGCGTCTCTACTGGCAGTGGCAGACCGAAGCCGCCGTTAAGCAAGTGCTTGAGCAGGTAAAAACCGAGCAGAACAACATTATCTCCGTCGATAAAGCGCTCTATACCCGTGGGATCACTTCCTCCGTGGAAGGTGCGGAAAACGATATCAACGTCTCAAAAACCGATCAGCAGTTGACCGAAGTGGCGGGCAACATGAAAGAGATCGAGGCCCGGCTGATGGCGCTGACCAATAGCCAGAGCAGCAAACTGTCGCTGCATCCGGTAGCGTTGCCCGCGGTGAAAACCCGGATGCCAGCCTCCCTCGGCTATGAGCTGCTGGCCCGTCGCCCTGATCTACAGGAAGCGAACTGGTACATCCAGGCTTCGATGAGCGAAGTCGATGCCGCCAAAGCCGCGTTTTATCCGGATATCAACCTGATGGCCTTCCTGCAGCAGGATGCTCTGCACCTGAGCGATCTGTTCCGCCATTCCGCCAACCAGATGGGGATCACCGCCGGACTGACGCTGCCCATCTTCGACAGCGGTCGTCTGAATGCCAACCTGGACATCGCCGATGCGCAGCGCGATCTGTCCGTGGCGAATTACAATAAAGCGGTGGTCGATGCGGTCAATCAGGTGGCGAAAACTGCCAGCCAGGTGGAAACGCTGATGGAGAAAAACCAGCAACAGCAGCAGGTTATCAAAGACTCCGATCGCGTGGTGCAACAGGCGCAGGCGCGTCTGGCTGCGGGTATGCTTTCCGGATCGCAGATGAGCCTGGCGAAACTGCCCTCGTTGCAGGAACGCATGAACGCGCTGCACCTTCAGGGCCAGTGGGTGGACGCCAGCATTCAGCTCACCTCGGCGCTCGGCGGCGGCTACCACTACAGCGGAAAATAATCTCCTTCGCGTAGCCTTACCTATACTTACCTCCTGAGTTAACGCCAGGAGGTTTTTTATGTCCGCAAAAGTCGCAGTGGTGACCGCATCGGATTCCGGTATTGGCAAATAGTGCGCGATTCAGCTTGCGCGCAAAGGCTTTTCGCTGGGAGTAACGTGGCACTCGGATGAAGAGGGTGCGCGCCAGACCGTACAGGAGCTCACCTCTTTGGGCTGCCAGGCGCAGGCTATTTAGCTCGATCTGAGCCATTTGCCGGAGGGGGCCGAGGCCCTGGAGGTGCTGATTCAGCGGCTGGGGCGCATTGACGTGCTGGTCAACAACGCCGGGCGCATGACCAAAGCGTCAGTGCTCGATGTAACGCTCGACGACTGGCGGCAGACGTTCAGCGTGGACGTGGAAGGCGCGCTGCTCTGTTCACAAATTGCGGCGCGGCACATGATTGCGCAGGGTGAGGGCGGTCGCATCATCAACATCACCTCGGTTCATGAACACACGCCGTTGCCGCGGGCCAGCGCTTATACTGCTGCGAAGCATGCGCTGGGCGGGCTGACAAAATCGCTGGCGCTGGAGCTGGTGCAGCACAACATTCTGGTGAATGCGGTTGCGCCCGGCGCCATTGCCACGGCGATGAACAATTTGCAGGATGACGAGGTGAAACCGGGTTCAATGCCCAATATCCCAATCGCAAGGCCGGGCAAAACCGAAGAGATAGCCGGGATGGTGGCGTGGCTTTGCTCCGATGACGCCTCTTACGTCACCGGGCAATCGCTGATTGTGGATGGCGGCTTCATGCTCGTGAACCCGCAATTTTTAAACGAAAAGCAGCGATAAGAAACGGCGCCGCTACTGCGCTTTCCTGTCTTTTCGCCAGAACCAGACCCGCACGGCAATCACCGCCGCCACCACAATAATCAACCACGCCCAGTGCTTGAGGTGCTGATCGAGCTGATGTAGCCAGGGACCAATCACTTCGCCGCCGAGATAGCCGAGCGTGGTGAACAGCAGCGCCCACACCAGCGCGCCAAGAATGTTAAGCGGCAGAAAAATTTTCGGCGGCAGGCGGCTTGCGCCAATCAGCACCGGGCCAATCACCCGAAAGCCATACATAAAGCGCGTGCCGATCACAAACAGGTAAGGGCGATTCTGAATAAGCCGCTGTGCCTTCCCGATTTTTTTCTGGTGACGCGAAAAGCGTTTAATCAGGCGACCACCAAAGTGGCGTCCGAGCAGATAAAGCACCTGGTCGCCAATCATGCCGCCGAGCGCCACCGAGGCCACCACCAGCCAGAAACGCAGTAGTCCCTGATGAGCCGCCACGCCGCCAAGCAGCGTCACCGTTTCGCCTTCTGCCACCGCGCCGACAACCAGCGCGGCGTAGCCGTAATGGCTAATCAGACTATTAATATCCATGCTGGCTTTACCGCTCCCTGAAAATACAGTCCCTTAAGCATACACCTCTGAACCACAATCACCAGGCAACGGCCAGCGCAGGCTATTTTTGTGCAGGTCAAAATATAATCGCCAGTCTGCATTATACTTAAACGGTGCTGTACGAAGCCGTTAAGAGGGGGCTTTATGAATCATGTCTGGGGACTGTTCTCCCATCCCGATCGTGAAATGCATGTCATTCAGAGCGAAAACGAGTCCGTTTCGCACCATTATACCCACCATGTTCTGGCGATGGCTGCCGTACCGGTCGTCTGCGCCTTTATCGGCACCACCCAGCTTGGCTGGAATTTTGGTGACGGCACCACCGTCAAATTATCTCTGTTTACCGGTTTTGTGCTGGCGGTGCTGTTTTATGCGCTGATGCTTGCCGGGGTGGCGGTAATGGGGCGCGTCATCTGGTGGATGGCGCGAAACTATCCGCAAAGGCCGTCGCTGAAGCGCTGCATGGTGTTTGCGGGCTATGTCGCGACGCCAATCTTCCTGAGCGGCATCGTGGCGCTCTATCCGCTGGTCTGGCTTTGCGTACTGGTGGGCGCCGTGGCGCTCTGCTACACCGGATATCTGCTCTACATCGGCATTCCGACCTTCCTTGGCATTAATCGGGAAGAGGGGATGAGCTTTGCCAGTTCGACGCTCGCCATTGGTGTGTTGGTGCTGGAGGTTCTGCTTGCGCTGACCGTAGTGTTATGGGGTTATGGCTATCGTTTATTCTGAGTTAAACCATAGCTGGCGCTGATGACTTCAGCGCCAGCTATGCAGCATTTATTCACGATTATAGTGTGGCACGGGAAAGCTCTGACGCGGTATGATGCCGGAAATCGCGTTTGTCGATGTGCAAACCAACGCCCATGACATCATAACTTGCATAAATAATTACCAGACTCCTCACGATGCCAAAATTTCGAGTTTCTCTCCTCAGCCTCGTGCTGATGTTGTCCGTACCTTTTGCGCCAGCAGCGAGCGCAAAAACGGCTACCGCCGCCGTGGCGTCGCAGCCGGAAATTGCCTCCGGCAGTGCGATGATCGTCGATCTGAATAGCAACAAAGTGATCTACGCCAGCGAACCGGACCTGGTGCGCCCGATCGCGTCAATCACTAAGTTAATGACCGCGATGGTGGTACTGGATGCCCGTCTGCCGCTCGATGAAATGCTGAGCGTCGACATCAGTCAGACGCCGGAGATGAAAGGGATCTACTCCCGTGTACGCCTGAACAGCCATATCAGCCGTAAGAACATGCTGCTGCTGGCGCTGATGTCTTCGGAAAACCGTGCGGCGGCGAGCCTGGCGCATCATTATCCTGGCGGCTATGACGCGTTTATCCGCGCCATGAACGCCAAGGCGAAATCGCTCGGCATGACGCACACGCGTTACGTTGAGCCGACGGGCCTGTCGATTCATAACGTCTCGACCGCCCGCGATCTCACCAAACTGCTGATCGCCACCAAACAGTACCCGCTGATTGGCCAACTGAGCACCACCAAAGAAGATATGGCGACCTTCAGCAACCCGAACTACACCCTGCCGTTCCGTAACACTAACCATCTCGTGTACCGCGAAAACTGGAATATCCAGCTGACGAAAACCGGCTTTACCAACGCCGCGGGCCACTGCCTGGTGATGCGCACGGTAATGAACAACCGCCCGGTGGCGATGGTGGTGATGGATGCCTTTGGGAAATACACGCACTTCGCGGATGCCAGCCGTCTGCGCACCTGGATTGAAACCGGCAAAGTGATGGCGGTACCGCCTGCGGCGCTGGCGTATAAGAAGCAGAAAGAGGCGCAGATGGAGAACGCTATCCAGAATGCGTCACAGCAGATAGCGCAGGCCGATTGATTGACGGTTGTTGTTGCCCGGCGGCGCTGACGCTTGCACGGGCCTACATGAATCAGCATCCTTTGTAGGCCCGGCAAGCTTTGCGCCGCCGGGCAAGGTAGGTTACTCCGGCAGCGTCCAGTCACCGTCGTTGAGGGGGCGCTGCACAATCAACGTATCCCGCCAGTCACCCAGCTTATAGCCGACGCTGCGTAGCTTCCGGCCACTTCAAAGCCGTGCTTTGTGTGCAACCGCAGCGAGCCTGAATTGTTATTTCCGTCGCCAATGACCGCGATCATCTGCCGCCATGGCCCTTGTTCACAAAGCTCAATTAAGCGTGCCAGCAGTGAGCTGCCCACGCCGCGTCCGGTCATACTGGCGTCGACGTAGATGGATTCTTCAATAGTATAGCGATAGGCCGGGCGAGGGCGGTACAGCGTGGCGTAGGAATAGCCAACGATGATGCCGCGATACAGCGCCACCAGCCACGGTAAACCCTGCTCGTCGACGAGCAGCATGCGTTCACGCATTTCGTCGACGGATGGCGGTACCTCTTCGAAAGAGGCCCGTCCGTTTAACACATGCCAGGCGTACAGGGCGGCAATCGCATGCGCATCGTCCCGGTTTGCTTCGCGAATTTCCACCTCTGTGCCATATAACACATCAACCGCTGACATGATGTTAACTCCCCAGTTTGCCGGGCCAGAGAAATGTTTCTCTGACCGTTTTGTGGCTACTGTAATCGGAGTCAAGCATCAATACACTACCACCCCTTAATTCAGGTGGGCTTTTGCATCAGTTACGCTATTGGCATCTTCCGGCACGACAGCTTCACCCCAGAATTTCTGCTTACTGGTTTTACCAATACCGGGATTCATGCTGTTTGTAGGGTCATTCTCACGATAAAACTGTTTTAAACTCTCGGCGGCTTCATAAAGATGGCCGACGTTGTGTTCGGCAGGATATTGTGCGCCGCGCTCGCGGAGCAGGGCAAGCATTTGCTCCTTCAGCGCATGGGCGTCCACGCCTTTCTTCACGATGTAATCCTGGTGGAACACGTGGCACATAAAGTGCCCGTAATAGAGCTTATGGGTAAGCTGGCTGGCAATTTCCGGCGGCAGTTGTTCAAACCACTCGGTATCGTTGCGGCGCAGGGCAATGTCCAGCGCCAGAATGTCTTCCACTTCGTCTGAGTGTACCGCCTGGTAGCGAATTGCCGCGCCAGCCGCTGCGAAACGATGCAGAAACGCCTTGCTGCCTTCCTCCGGCGTACAGGCGAAGAACGCCCCTTCGGCGTTTTTAAAGAACCCGGTGAGCCAGCTCTGTGCTTCGTCGATGCCTTCACCGGCCATCTTCAGCATTAAATGGTGCTCGTACTGGTTACGGTAGCTTTTCATTCGCTCCGGCAGGTGCGCCGGGAAGGCGTGGCCGAGCTTCTGCATAAAGCGGTCGGTGAAGTGCGGTTTGAACAGCGGCACTTTTTCCAGCATTGCGTCGGTGCGGCCTTTCATGGTGAAGAAGAACGGCATTTTATCGGTGCCGAGCTTATCAATCATCAGGAAGGTATCTTTGCCGTACTGTTCCGCGATGTCGTAGATATCACGATGCATGTATTCCCCGGCTACTGGCAGATTGGCAAAGTTTGCCAGCATATGGCGGCGAATTTCCGTCAGCACGGCAGGCTGATTGGTGCCAATGTAAAACACCTGCTGGCGCTTTTCGGCTTCGAAAGTATCCAGGCGGACGGCAAACACAGCGAGCTTCCCGGCGCAGCCGGAAGATTCAAACAGACGTTCCGGATCCGCGTTATAGCGCGCCGGGGTGTCGGCATCGACGTCGCGAACGCGGGTCACATAATCGTGATCGTGAGCGTGGCGTCCATCGTGCTTCACGTCGCTATCTTTCACACGATCGTCATCCAGCTTGCTGAGGATCTGCTCCGGAGTTTCACCGAGGCTGATACCCAGATGGTTCACCAGCTGAAGTTTGCCTTCCTCGTTGATGCGGGCGAACAGAGACATCTCCGTGTAGGCCGGGCCGCGCTGCACCAGCGATCCGCCTGAGTTGTTGCAGATCCCACCTATCACCGACGCACCAATGCACGACGAGCCGATCACCGAATGCGGTTCGCGCCCGAAAGGCTTGAGCGCTTTTTCCAGCGAATAGAGCGTGGTGCCCGGAAACGCCAGCACCTGCTGGCCGTTGTCGAGCAGATGCAGTTTGTCCAGACGCAGGGTGCTGATAATCACAATCTGGCGGTCGTAGTCGTTGCCGCTCGGCGTGGAGCCTTCGGTCAGGCCGGTGTTGGCCGCCTGCATGAGAATGATTTTATCGGCCTGCACGCAGGCGCTCAGCACTCGCCAGAGTTCTAATAGTGTGCCAGGAAAGACGACGGCGAGCGCATCGCCGTGCCCGGAGCGGAAGCCTTTGCGATAGCGAGCGGTTTTTGCCGGGTCGGTCAGCAGGTGCGAATGGCCCACCAGGCGGGTCAGTTCGGCCAGAAAAGCGGTGTTATCGTTTGTTGTTGTGGAAGACATCTTCTCACTCCTTGTGATGAGGAAAGTGTGGTGAGGCGCTTTTGCGTGTCACAAGGATAGCGCTTTGTGCGCTGAGGGTGTGCAGGAATTCGGTGAAAAATCAGAGTATCACCTCAGCTTTATACATGCAGGCCGTACAGGCTTATGGCAAACTGCTGTTTTTGGCGCGCTTTTGCCGCGATACCCGGCCCGTTGAGAGAGTGAATATACGATGAAATGGCTTTGTTCTGTAGGTGTTGCCGTCAGCCTTGCGCTGCAGCCGGCAATGGCCGATGAGATGTTCGGTAACCATCCTCTGACACCACAGGCGCGGGATGCGTTTGTCACCGCCCTGCTGAAGAAAATGACCGTCGATGAGAAAATCGGCCAGCTGCGCCTGATAAGCGTGGGCCCGGATAACCCGAAAGAAGCCATCCGTGAGATGATCAAAGACGGTCAGGTCGGCGCGATTTTCAACACCGTGACCCGACAGGACATTCGCGCCATGCAGGATCAGGTGATGCAGCTCAGCCGCCTGAAAATTCCTCTTTTCTTCGCCTACGACGTGGTTCACGGCCAGCGTACGGTGTTCCCAATTAGCCTTGGCCTGGCGTCCTCCTTTAACCTCGATGCGGTGCGCACCGTGGGTCGCATCTCAGCTTATGAAGCTGCTGACGATGGCCTGAACATGACCTGGGCACCGATGGTTGACGTCTCGCGCGATCCGCGCTGGGGCCGTGCGTCCGAAGGCTTTGGTGAAGACACTTATCTGACTTCGATGATGGGTAAAACCATGGTCGAAGCGATGCAGGGTAAAAGCCCGGCAGAACGCTATTCGGTGATGACCAGCGTCAAACACTATGCGGCCTATGGTGCGGTCGAAGGCGGCAAAGAGTACAACACCGTCGACATGAGCCCACAGCGTCTGTTCAACGACTACATGCCGCCTTACAAAGCAGGCCTGGATGCGGGCAGCGGCGGCGTAATGGTGGCGCTGAACTCTCTGAACGGCACACCCGCGACATCCGACTCGTGGCTGCTGAAAGACGTGCTGCGTAAAGAGTGGGGCTTCAAGGGCATCACGATTTCCGATCACGGCGCTATCAAAGAGCTGATCAAACACGGTACGGCTTCAGATCCGGCGGATGCGGTTCGCGTGGCGCTGAAAGCCGGGATCGACATGAGCATGAGCGATGAGTACTACAGCAAATATCTGCCGGATCTGATTAAGAGCGGCAAAGTGACGATGGCGGAAGTCGATGATGCCACCCGCCACGTGCTGAACGTTAAATACGATATGGGTCTGTTCAACGATCCGTACAGCCACCTGGGGCCGAAAGAGTCTGACCCGCAGGACACCAATGCCGAAAGCCGCCTGCATCGTCAGGATGCGCGTGAAGTTGCACGTGAAAGCCTGGTATTGCTGAAAAACCGTCTCGACACGCTGCCGCTGAAAAAATCCGGCACCATTGCCGTGGTTGGTCCTCTGGCCGACAGCCAGCGCGACGTCATGGGCAGCTGGTCCGCAGCGGGCGTAGCGGCACAGTCCGTACCGGTGCTGGCAGGCATCAAATCTGCGGTCGGCGATAGCGCGAAAGTGATTTATGCCAAAGGCGCTAACGTCACCAACGATAAAGATATCGTCACTTTCCTCAACCAGTACGAAGAGGCGGTGAAGGTCGATCCGCGTTCACCGCAGGCGATGATTGATGAAGCGGTGGCAGCGGCGAAGCAGTCTGATGTTGTCGTGGCCGTGGTGGGCGAAGCGCAGGGCATGGCGCATGAGGCGTCCAGCCGCACCGAAATCAGCATTCCGCAGAGCCAGAAGGATTTGATTGCCGCGCTGAAAGTAACCGGCAAACCGCTGGTGCTGGTGCTGATGAACGGTCGTCCGCTGACGCTGGTGCAGGAAGATCAGCAGGCAGACGCCATTCTGGAAACCTGGTTTGCGGGCACCGAAGGCGGTAACGCCATTGCCGACGTGCTGTTTGGCGACTACAACCCGTCAGGCAAGCTGCCGATGTCCTTCCCGCGCTCCGTGGGGCAAATCCCGACCTACTACAGCCACCTGAACACGGGCCGTCCGTACAACGCCGACAAGCCGAACAAATACACCTCCCGTTACTTCGATGAAGCCAACGGCCCGCTCTATCCGTTTGGTTATGGTCTGAGCTACACCACCTTCAGCGTGTCTGACGTCAAAATGTCGTCGCCAACACTCAAGCAGGGTGGAAAAGTCACCGCCAGCGTGGACGTCACCAACACCGGCAAGCGCGAAGGGGCGACCGTGATGCAGATGTACGTGCAGGACGTGACCGCGTCAATGAGCCGTCCGGTGAAACAGCTGCGTGGCTTTGAGAAGGTGACGCTGAAGCCGGGTGAAACCCGCACAGTGAGCTTCCCGATTGACGTCGATGCGCTGAAGTTCTGGAACCAGCAGATGAAGTACGCCGCCGAGCCGGGCAAATTTAACGTCTTTATCGGCGTTGATTCTGCCCGCGTGAAGCAGGGCGAGTTCGAACTGCAATAAATCGTTTATGCCGGGCGGCAGTTATGCTGCCCGGTCTGCAATTTCTTCAATGCCCGCAGGCCCGTGCAGGCGTAGCGCCACCGGGCAAATCCCTTCCAGTCTTGCCGCTTCGCTTAAAAGTCACTTTCTAATTCCACTTTTAAGATTTCGTAATCCCGATTCCTGGACTATCTTTTTACTCTAACGCCCTGAAAATACAGTCTCGAGAGGAATAAGAATGATCATCAAAACGTGGAGTATTGCGGGGGCGCTGCTGCTTGCTGCTACCGCTCAGGCAGCCGAGCCGGTGAAAGTCGGCTCAAAAATTGATACCGAAGGCGCGCTGCTCGGTAATATCATTTTGCAGGTACTGGACAGCCATGGCGTGAAAACAGTGAACAAAGTGCAGCTGGGCACCACGCCTGTCGTGCGCGGGGCGATCACTTCCGGTGAGCTGGATATCTATCCGGAATACACCGGCAACGGCGCGTTCTTCTTCAAAGATGAAAACGATCCGGCGTGGAAAAACGCGACCCAGGGCTACGAGAAAGTGAAAAAGCTCGATGCCGAGCAGAACAAGCTGGTGTGGCTGACGCCAGCGCCGGCGAATAACACCTGGACCATCGCCGTGCGTCAGGATCTGGCTGAAAAGAACAAGCTGACGTCGCTTACGGATCTGGGTGCTTACCTGAAGAAAGGCGGCACCTTCAAGCTTGCCGCCTCGGCAGAATTCATTGAGCGTCCGGATGCGCTGCCCGCCTTCGAAAAAGCCTATGACTTCAAACTCGATCAGGCTCAGCTGCTCTCTCTGGCTGGCGGTGATACTGCTGTGACCATCAAAGCGGCAGCGCAGCAAACCTCTGGCGTAAATGCGGCGATGGCCTACGGCACCGATGGCCCGGTGGCAGCGCTGGGTCTGCAGACGCTGACGGACCCGAAAGGCGTACAGCCTATTTATGCCCCAACGCCGGTGGTGCGTGAGGCGGTGCTGAAAGCCTATCCGCAGCTCCCGGAATGGCTGAAGCCGGTATTTGAGAAGCTTGATGAAAAAACGCTGCAAAAGCTCAATGCCAGCATTGCGGTAGAGGGGCTTGAGGCGAAGAAAGTGGCCGCTGACTGGCTGAAACAACAGGGGCTGGTGAAGTAAATTCGTGCGAATATCCTGTCAAAATCGTGTGCTGCTGCTGTTGGTGCTGATTGCACTGGTGGCTGCAGCCCTGCCGTTTGTGAATTACGCGCCTAACCGGCTGGTCTCCGGAGAAAGCCGTCAGCTGTGGCAAATTTGGGCGTTCCCGCCTGCGCTGTTGCTGCTGATACCGCTTGGTTTAGCAGGCCTGAGCCTGCTGCCGGGTCGGGCGGCGTTGGCGATCACGCTGCTGGTTTCTCAACTCCTGTTTATTACCCTGCTGTGGAGCGGTGGGAAAGCGGCGAGCTTTCTTGCACAAACCGGCAGCCCGTTGGCGCGCACGTCGCCCGGCAGCGGGCTGTGGCTCTGGCTTGCCGTGACGCTGCTAATTTGCAGCGATGCCATTCGCCGCCTGACGCCGGGTTCCGCATGGCGTTGGCTGCTGAACGCACAGATCTGGATCCTGCCGGTGGCGCTGCTGTGGTCCGGCGAGCTGGATTCGCTGTCGCTGATGAAAGAGTATTTCAACCGTCAGGACGTCTTTGACAGCGCGCTCACGCAGCACCTGATTCTGCTGTTCGGTACGCTGCTGCCCGGCCTGCTTCTCGGCGTGCCGATTGGGCTGTGGTGCTGGCGTCATCCGCAGCGGCAAACCCGCGTTTTTACCGTCCTTAACATTATTCAGACGATCCCCTCGGTGGCGCTATTCGGGCTTCTGATTGCGCCGCTGGCGGGCCTGGTGAAGCATTTTCCGTGGCTCTCTTCGTGGGGCATCGGTGGGACGGGACTCACGCCTGCGCTGATTGCTCTGGTGCTTTATGCGCTGCTGCCGCTGGTGCGCGGCGTGGTGGCGGGTATGCAGCAGGTCGCCGCCGAGGTGATGGAAAGTGCCGCCGCCATGGGCATGAGCCCGGCGCAGCGCTTCTGGAAAGTGCAGCTGCCGCTGGCCCTGCCGGTGCTGCTGCGCAGCCTGCGGGTAGTGACGGTGCAGACGGTCGGTATGGCGGTTGTCGCAGCGCTGATTGGCGCGGGCGGTTTTGGGTCTCTGGTGTTCCAGGGCCTGCTCAGCAGCGCGCTTGATTTAGTCCTGCTCGGCGTGATCCCGGTGATTGCCCTGGCGGTTGTGGTGGATGCGCTGTTCAGCCTGTGGATAGCCTTACTCGGGGGAGAAACCCATGATTGAATTTCAGCAGGTGAGCAAAATCTTTGACGGTAAAGCGGCGGTGAAAAACCTCGATCTGCATCTGAAAGAGGGCGCGTTTTCCGTGCTGATTGGCACCTCGGGCTCCGGTAAGTCCACTACCCTGAAGATGATTAACCGCCTGGAAGAGCACGATCGCGGCACCATTCGTTTTGCCGGGGAAGATATTCGCCAGCTGCCGGTGCTGGCGCTGCGCCGCCGGATGGGATACGCCATTCAGTCCATCGGCCTGTTCCCACACTGGACGGTGGCGCAGAATATCGCCACCGTGCCGCAGCTGCAAAAATGGACGAAGGCGCGCATCAACGATCGCATCGACGAGCTGATGGCGCTGTTGGGGCTGGAAGCCACAATGCGCGACCGCTTACCCCATCAGCTTTCCGGCGGGCAGCAGCAGCGCGTGGGCGTGGCGAGGGCGCTGGCAGCCGATCCTGAAGTGTTGCTGATGGATGAACCCTTTGGCGCACTCGACCCGGTCACCCGCGGGGCACTTCAGCAGGAGATGCGCCGCATTCATCAACTGCTGGGCCGCACGATCGTGCTGGTTACCCATGACATCGACGAAGCTCTGCGCCTGGCCGACCATCTGGTGCTGATGGATAACGGTGAAGTGGTGCAGCAGGGCACGCCGCTGTCGATGCTGACCTCGCCGGAAAATGATTTTGTCCGTGAATTTTTTGGTCGCAGCGAGCTGGGCGTGCGCCTTCTTTCGCTGCGCGGCGTGGGCGACTATGTTCGTTCGGAGGAGAAAATCCCCGGGGAACCTCTTAAAGCGTCAATGTCGTTACGAGAGGCGCTGTCGCTGTTTGTGGCGCGACGCAGTGAGGCTCTGCCGGTTATTAACGACGATGGCACGCCGCGCGGAACGCTGCATTTTGCCGATCTACTGCGAGGGGAGGTGACGGGTGAAGATCGTCCGTGATCCGCTAATCTGGCTTTTTGTGCTGTTTATCGCGCTGCTGATGCTGATGCCCTACAGCGGGCCGCTGTTCGGCATGCTGTTTCCGGAGCTGCCTCGCCCGCTTTATCAGCAGCAGAGCTTCTGGTCGCTGACGCTGGCCCACTTTGGGCTGGTAGGGGTATCGAGCCTGATTGCAACGGTGATTGGCGTCGGGGCAGGGATTGCCGTCACGCGTCCGGCCGGACGTGAATTCCGCTCGCTGGTGGAGACCATTGCTGCGATGGGGCAAACTTTTCCGCCCGTCGCGGTGCTGGCGATTGCCGTACCGGTTATGGGATTTGGCCGGGAACCGGCGGTGATTGCGTTAATTCTCTACGGCGTGCTGCCGGTTTTACAGGGAACGCTGGCGGGGCTGGCATCTGTGCCGTCCGGCGTCGTCACCGTGGCGCAGGGAATGGGCATGAACGGCTGGCAGCGGCTGCTGAAAGTGGAGCTGCCGCTGGCGGCACCGGTGATGATTGCCGGGATCCGCACTTCCGTTATCGTCAACATTGGCACCGCGACGATTGCCTCTACGGTCGGGGCCAACACGCTGGGCACGCCGATAATCATTGGCCTCAGCGGCTTTAATACGGCTTATGTGATTCAGGGGGCGGTGCTGGTAGCGCTTGCGGCCATTCTGGTGGATCGCGCGTTTGAGCGCCTGGCAAACGTGGTCAGCCGACACCGCCGCGAACGATAAACGAGTAGCCCGCAAGCATCACGCCGCTGATGCCGCCGATGGCCATCAGAACGAAAAGGGTGATCACAGCCAGTTTGGCAGGTTTCATCATGTGCTCCTTATGTTAATCGGGTGATTATACGGTGAAGCACGCTTGTTAATGAACCCCTAATTTCCCAGCCGCAGCACGTTTAGCCCCTGTGCGCGCCACTGCTGCAGCTGTTCCTGCTGACCTGCGGTGGACGTATCACCGCACCACACCAGCAGGGTCTGGCCGTCGAAAAGCTCCGGGCGAAGCTGCTGAAGTGAGTGGGCAAGGACGTCGACTCTCCAGCCCTGTTCGCAGGCGACCCAGCCTTCCAGCCACAGCCGGGTGGTATCCGTAATATTCCAGCCAATCACCAGCGCATCGCGGCCCTGGCGTTTACGTGCCGACGCCATGCACACCGAAATGTAATTGATGAGCACGCCATCAAGGACGCTGAGCAGCGCCTGAAGCGTGGGCTGAGAGCTTTGAAGACGCAGGCGAAGGGGAATAAACAGGTGGGTGACCAGCATTTGTGCGGGATAGTCTCGTCCGCGCTCTTTGATCCATAATCGCAGCCGGTTGAGGTTGCCGCTCTGCAAAAATCTTAGCAGCGTTTCCTGATGCTCACGCCAGCCGCTTTGCTGTTCGGCCGATCCTTCAGTGAGCAGGGTTTTGACTTTACTGACCTGCACGCCGGTGTCTATCCAGCGTTTAATTTCACGAATTCTGTCGATGTCATTATCGTTGAACAACCGATGCCCGCCGTCGGTTCGCTGGGGTTTCAGCAGTCCATAGCGTCGTTGCCACGCACGCAGCGTGACCGGATTGATATCGCACAGCAAAGCCACTTCACCGATTGTGTAAAGCGCCATGTCTCACCTCAGCTCGCGCATCCCCATCATAACTGTAGACGGAGTTCGTCGAACCAGGAAAATATGAGCGTTTTTTGTTCAGAAATGCCGCGGGCGGAGAGGAAAAAGTGTGATCGTTGGCGGGGAATTTACGTTTTGCCTGAGGCGTCAAGGAAACGGCAGACCGTAACCTGTATGTTACGCGCTGTCATGGGTTATGTGGTCTGCGGTTATGTACGAGTTTAATCTGGTGTTGCTGCTGCTTCAGCAGATGTGCGTGTTTCTGGTTATCGCCTGGTTGATGAGCAAAACGCGCCTGTTCATTCCCTTAATGCAGGTCACCGTCCGTCTGCCCCATAAGCTGCTGTGCTATGTCACCTTCTCCATCTTTTGCATTATGGGCACTTATTTTGGGCTGCATATTGAGGATTCCATCGCCAACACGCGTGCCATCGGCGCGGTAATGGGGGGGCTGCTCGGCGGCCCGGTTGTTGGCGGGCTTGTTGGGTTAACCGGCGGTTTGCACCGCTATTCAATGGGCGGCATGACGGCGCTCAGCTGCATGGTGTCGACCATCGTTGAAGGGTTACTCGGCGGCCTGGTCCATAGCGTGCTGGTCCGCCGCGGACGCAGCGATAAAGTCTTTAACCCGTTTACGGCAGGGGCCATCACGTTCGTTGCCGAAATGGTGCAGATGGCCATCATTTTGCTGATTGCCCGCCCGTTCAACGATGCGCTGCATCTGGTGCAAAGCATCGCCGCGCCGATGATGGTGACCAATACCGTTGGCGCAGCGCTGTTTATGCGTATCCTGCTCGATAAACGGGCGATGTTTGAGAAGTATACCTCGGCGTTTTCCGCCACTGCGCTGAAGGTGGCGGCTTCGACGGAAGGGATTTTGCGCCAGGGATTCAACGAAGAGAACAGCATGCGAGTCGCGCAGGTGCTGATTCAGGAGCTGGATATCGGTGCGGTTGCCATTACCGATCGCGACAGGCTGCTGGCCTTTACCGGTATCGGCGACGATCACCATCTGCCCGGCAAACCGATTTCCTCAAGCTATACCCTGAAAGCCATCGAAAGCGGGGAAGTGGTCTACGCCGATGGCAATGAAGTGCCGTATCGTTGCTCAATTCATCCGCACTGCAAGCTGGGGTCAACGCTGGTCATTCCGCTGCGGGGGGAAAACCAACGCGTGATTGGCACCATTAAGCTTTATGAAGCCAAAAACCGTCTGTTCAGCTCCATTAACCGCACGCTGGGCGAAGGCATTGCTCAGCTGCTGTCGGCACAAATTCTCGCCGGGCAGTACGAGCGGCAAAAAGCGTTGCTGACCCAGTCGGAAATCAAGCTGCTGCATGCGCAGGTCAACCCGCACTTCCTGTTTAACGCGCTCAATACCCTCAAAGCGGTGATTCGCCGCGACAGCGAGCAGGCCGGGCAGCTGGTGCAGTATCTCTCAACGTTCTTTCGCAAGAACCTCAAGCGGCCCTCCGAGATAGTCACCCTCGCGGATGAAATCGATCACGTGAACGCCTATCTGCAAATCGAGAAGGCCCGATTCCAGACCCGGCTCCAGGTGCATATCAACGTACCGCCTGCGCTGGCTCACCATCAGCTGCCCGCTTTTACGCTCCAGCCCATTGTCGAAAATGCCATTAAACACGGTACGTCGCAGCATTTGGGTATCGGTGAAATCACTCTCCAGGCAAGGCTCGATCAGCGCTGGCTGTGGCTCGAGATTGAGGATAATGCCGGGCTGTATCAGCCTAATCCGCAGGCCAGCGGGCTGGGGATGAATCTGGTGGATAAACGTCTGCGGGCGCGTTTTGGCGAGGAGTGTGGCATGACGGTCACCTGCGAGCCCGAGCGCTTCACCCGTATCACCCTGCGACTGCCCGTGGAGGAAAACGCATGCTAAAAGTGCTGATCGTCGACGATGAGCCGCTGGCGCGGGAAAACCTGCGCATTCTGCTGGAGAAACAGGCGGATATCGACATCGTGGGAGAATGCGATAACGCCGTTGAGGGCATTGGCGCGGTACATCGCCTGCGGCCTGACGTGGTGTTCCTCGACATTCAGATGCCGCGGATCAGCGGCCTGGAGATGGTCGGCATGCTTGATCCTGAGCATCGCCCGTGGGTGGTTTTCCTGACCGCCTTCGATGAATATGCGGTGAAAGCTTTTGAAGAACACGCGTTCGACTACTTGCTCAAGCCGATTGAGGAATGTCGACTGGAGAAAACGCTGGGCCGCCTGCGCCAGGAGCTGCATCGCCATCAGCAGGATTTGTCCGTGTTTGGCGAAAGCCAGCAGCCGCTGAAGTTTATTCCCTGCACCGGGCACAGCCGGATCTGGCTGCTGCAAATGGAAGATGTGGCGTTTGTCAGCAGCCGGCTGAGCGGCGTGTACGTTACGGACGGTGAAGGAAAAGAGGGCTTCACCGAGCTGACGCTTCGCACGCTTGAAAGCCGTACGCCGCTGCTGCGCTGCCATCGCCAGCATCTGGTGAACATGTCGCATTTGAAAGAGATTCGCCTGGAAGACAACGGCCAGGCAGAGCTGGTGCTGCGCGCCGGTCAGACGGTGCCGGTGAGCCGCCGCTACCTGAAAAGCCTGAAAGAGGCGTTAGGGCTGTAAAGCTGGTACACTTCGCGCAAATCGCATCATCGACAGCTGAAGGTTTTATGGTAAGCAATGATATTCTGCGCAGCCTGCGCTACACCCTGAAATGCAACAACAACGACATGGTCCGTATCCTGGCGCTGGCCGATATGGAATCCACCTCTGCGGGCTTCGACACCTGGATGACCAAAGAGGATGAAGAGGGCTTCGTGCGCTGCCCGGATATTATTCTGTCCGGTTTTCTGAACGGCCTCATTTATGATAAACGCGGCAAAGATGAGTCTGCGCCGGAGCTGGCGCTTGAGCGTCGCATCAACAACAACACGGTACTTAAGAAGCTGCGCATCGCGTTTTCGCTGAAGACCGATGACATTCTGGCGATAATGACCGAGCAAAAATTCCGCGTATCGATGCCGGAAATTACGGCGATGATGCGTGCGCCGGACCATAAAAACTATCGCGAATGCGGCGACCAGTTCCTGCGCTATTTCCTGCGCGGGCTGACCAACCGGGTGCATAACCCGAAGGCGTGATTTTTGCCCGGCGGCGCTGCGCTTGCACGAGCCTACGGGTTTTGTAGGCCGGGTAAGGCGAAGCCGCCACCCGGAAATAAATGCCATAAAAAAAGCCGGAGAGTTCTCTAATGCTGGTCACTTAAGGT
>NZ_JBFLVD010000016.1:883-1202 GCF_040750395.1 Scandinavium sp. UTDF21-P1B | reverse complement strand
GTCCATCCCTTCCACCTGGAAGTGGCGCACGGAGTACAGCTTCACGCGGAAGAAGCCCGGGTTATGAATCGCCACGGATAATCTAGACACTTCCGAGCCGTTGATAATACTGGTTTTCATATTCTGTCGGTGACATCTGATTGCTCGAACCATGCCGACGCTTACTGTTATAAAACATTTCGATGTAATCAAAAATATCGCTGCGGGCTTCTTCCCGCGTTCCGTAGATCTTTTTCTTTATCCGTTCGCGTTTCAGCAACTGGAAAAAGCTTTCTGCAACCGCATTATCGTGACAGTTACCGCGACGGCTCATGCTGCC
>NZ_JBFLVD010000016.1:332-863 GCF_040750395.1 Scandinavium sp. UTDF21-P1B | reverse complement strand
GCCATCAGCAGTGCGTTCAGGACAATGTCCTTTGTCATCCATTGCATTGACCAGCCGATGATTTTGCGTGAGAACAGATCAACAACCACGGCAAGATACAGCCAGCCTTCGTGGGTCCTGATGTAGGTTATGTCCGTTACCCAACGCTCATCTGGAGCATCCGGATTAAACTGTCGCTGGAGCCTGTTGGGCGATACGATACTGGCCTCGCCTTTGCGTGCCCGCGGGCTCCGATACCCGACCTGAGCCTTTATCCCGGCACGATTCATCAGTCGCCAGACTCTGTTCACTCCGCACTGTTGCCCGCTATCCCGCAAGTCCAGATGGATCTTGCGATAACCATAAACGCAACCGGACTCCAGCCAGAACTGTTTGCTCTGTCCCGTCAGTCTCAGATCTACCTGGTGGCGCTGAGAATACGGTTGCTTAAACCAGGCGTAAAAGCCACTGGGATGAACATCCAGCACCCTGCAGAGCATACGAACAGGCCAGCAACGGGAGTTGTCACGAATAAAGGCGTACCTCAGTCGG
>NZ_JBFLVD010000016.1:0-277 GCF_040750395.1 Scandinavium sp. UTDF21-P1B | reverse complement strand
CTCGGCCTGAGCATCTGACTGTTCTTTATTAGTGGATGAGTCCGGACCGTACTTCTTTATCCAGGCGTAAAGGCTGTGGGTGGTGATATCGAGACGTGTTGCAACGCTGGAAACAGAATGACCGCGATCAATAACCTGTTTGACTGCTTCAATTTTAAACTCTTCGGGATAACGTTTACCGCTCATGGGCACTTCTCTTTAAGTCATCTTAAATGACTCCGAGGTGTCTGTTAAACCCGTGGCGATTCAGCTCCGGTGCTGACCATAGGCAGGGAAC